>NZ_WNJX01000009.1:0-71465 GCF_010892375.1 Granulicatella sp. zg-84
GGCTGTGTCGACTGTTTCCAGTCGTTTTGTCGTCCCTTGCGACGACTTATACATCATACCAACACACCTTTTTTTTGTCAACACCTTTTTCAAACTTTTTTTCTTTTTTTTCAAACTTTTTTATTTCAACCGTCAGATCAACGTTTTTGGCACTTATCTCTTTTCTGTTACCATTAACCACTTGTGATTTGTAAGTGAAAAATACGTATTTTGTATAGCTTTTCATCATTTTTTGTAATCCAAAAGCGGATAAATATGTATATTTATGTTCATTTATAACTAATAACATCTCAACTGTGCCCTAAAAATAAAGTATATTTTTTGACAAAAGTCTTTTTTAGACAATACTTTTTATTGTAAAACATCTTCTTCAGTAACATCGAATAGCAACTGCTATTCACACCATTATTTACTAATTCTTGAAAACAAGGCAATTTACACCTTTCTTCCCGATACCCCACCAACGCACAAAATAAGGCTAACAATCTCGTTAGCCTTATTTTTATTTTATTCATAAATTGTTAAATCATCTTCGTTTGTTGCTTCGTATTCCCCGTCAGCAATGCTGTATACGCCATTTGTTTTATTGCTTAAAACTTCTGGTTTCATACGGCGGTATCTAGACATACCTGTCCCGGCTGGGATAATTTTACCGATGATAACATTTTCTTTTAGACCTAATAATTCGTCACGTTTTCCACGAATAGCAGCATCTGTTAAGACACGTGTTGTTTCTTGGAATGAGGCAGCAGATAAGAAACTATTTGTTTCCAATGACGCTTTTGTAATACCTAGTAATACTGGACGTGCTGTCGCAGGAGTATCACCCATACGTAATGTTGCCATATTTTTCTCTGTAAAGTCTGCAATATCCATCAATGTGCCTGGTAAAATTTCAGTTGCACCTGGATCCATAACGCGTACTTTGCGTAGCATTTGACGAACCATTACTTCAACGTGTTTATCTCCAATTTCTACCCCTTGCATGCGGTATACTTTTTGCACTTCACGTAGTAAGTATGTTTCAACTGATAATACATCACGTACACGTAATAACTCTTTAGGATCAATAGACCCCTCTGTCAACGGCATACCACGATGTACACTATCTCCTACGGACACTTTTAAGCGAGAAGTATATGGTACTGTATAAGTTCTTGTATCTGTTTTCCCTTGTACAGTAACATCTTTACTTCTATCTGAAGGATTTTCTTCGATAGACGTAATATCCCCCGCAACTTCGGTAATGATAGCACGACCTTTTGGATTGCGCGCTTCAAAAATTTCTTGAATACGAGGTAAACCTTGTGTGATGTCATCTCCAGCAACCCCGCCTGTATGGAATGTACGCATGGTTAACTGTGTTCCTGGTTCCCCGATAGATTGCGCCGCAATAATACCTACTGCTTCCCCAACCTCAACATCTGAACCTGTTGCTAAGTTACGTCCATAACAGTGTTTACATACACCATGGCGGGTATTACATGTAAATACTGAACGAATTGTTACTTCTTCAACACCTGCTTCTGTGACACGGCGAGCATCATCTTCAGTAATCATTGTATTACCTTTTACGATAACTTCATTTGTTTCTGGATGGATAATTGAGCGTTTTGCATAACGACCCACTAAACGTTCTTCTAAACTTTCAATAACTTCATTGCCTTCTTTGATAGCAGAGATAGTTAATCCTCTATCTGTTCCACAATCTGTTTCACGAATAATCACATCTTGTGCAACGTCTACTAAACGTCTTGTTAAGTAACCTGAATCGGCTGTTTTTAAAGCTGTATCGGTCATCCCTTTACGAGCACCGTGTGTAGAAATAAACATTTCTAAGACAGATAACCCTTCACGGAAGTTAGACGTAATTGGTAATTCCATGATACGACCGTTTGGAGCAGCCATCAAACCACGCATACCAGCTAACTGTGTAAAGTTGGAAATGTTACCACGGGCACCAGAGTCACTCATCATAAAGATTGGGTTTCGATCATCTAATGATTCCATTAAGGCAACTTGGATGTTATCTTTCGCTTCGTTCCAAGTTGAAATAACATTTTGGTAACGTTCTTCATCCGTAATCAAACCACGTCTAAATTGTTTTGTAATATTATCAACTTTTTTATGCGCTGCATCTAAAATATCCTTCTTCACAGCTAAGTTTGTAATATCAGCAATACCAACAGTAATTCCCGAACGTGTTGAATAACTGTATCCTAAGTTTTTCATTCTATCCAACATCTCAGATGTTTGCGTGATGTGGAATCGTTTGAATACTTCAGCAATGATGTTTCCTAGATTTTTTTTCTTGAATGGTGCTACTAATGGTTGTTCTTGGATAAAATCAGACACATTCACGCCTCTATCTACAAAGAACTTATCAGGTGTAGCCACTTCTAAATTATATTGCGTTGGTTCATTTAAATAAGGGAACTCAACTGGCATAATTTCATTGAAGAAAATTTTACCAACTGTTGTCACTAACAAACGTTCTTTTTGTGAATCTGTAAATGGTTTATCCCCTAAAGCTGTTGGATCAACGGCAATACGTGTGTGCAAATGAACAAAACCATTTTGATAAGCGGTTCTAACTTCATCAACACTGCTAAACATCATACCTTCTCCAACACGACCAGCGTCTTCCATAGTCAAGTAATAGTTACCTAAAACCATATCTTGAGAAGGTGTTACAACCGGTTTACCATCTTTTGGATTCAAGATATTTTGTGCAGCTAACATCAATAAACGTGCCTCTGCTTGCGCTTCTTGTCCAAGTGGTACGTGAACAGCCATTTGGTCTCCGTCAAAGTCGGCATTATACGCTTCACACACTAGTGGGTGTAAACGAATTGCACGTCCTTCAACCAACGTTGGTTCAAACGCTTGGATACCTAATCTATGCAATGTAGGTGCTCGGTTTAGCAATACTGGATGTTCGCGAATAACTTCTGCTAATACTTTCCATACATCATCATCTTGACGTTCAATTTTACGTTTTGCATTTTTGATATTTCCTGCTAATTCGCGTTCTACTAATTCTTTCATTACAAATGGTTTGAATAATTCAATCGCCATTTCTTTTGGTAGTCCACATTGATACATTTTTAAATTTGGACCAACAACAATAACAGAACGACCAGAGTAGTCAACACGTTTACCTAATAAGTTTTGACGTAAACGACCTTGTTTCCCTTTCAACATGTGTGAAAGAGATTTTAATGGGCGATTTCCTGGTCCTACAACCGGTCTACCGCGACGACCATTGTCAATTAGAGCATCTACTGCTTCTTGCAACATACGTTTTTCATTTTGTACAATGATAGTAGGAGCGTTAATCTCAATAAGACGTTTTAAGCGATTATTACGGTTAATCACACGGCGATATAAATCGTTCAAGTCACTTGTTGCAAAACGTCCGCCCTCTAACTGAACCATTGGTCTTAAATCTGGTGGAATAACTGGTAATGTGTTCATCACCATCCAGCTAGGTCTATTGCCTGAATGTCTGAATGCATCTAAAATATCCAAACGACGAATTGCTCTTGTACGGCGTTGTCCTTGTGCTGTTTTTAACTCTTCTTTTAGTTCTGTAACTTCTTTTTCTAAATCTACACGTTCTAATAATTTTTGAATGGCTTCAGCTCCCATCATAGCAGTGAACTGGTTTCCATATTTCAATTTATATTCACGGTATTCACGTTCTGATAATAATTGTTTGTTCTCTAAAGGTGTTGTTCCTCCATCAATGACAACATAAGAAGCAAAATAAATAACTTCTTCTAATGAACGAGGACTCATATCCAATACCAATCCCATACGGCTTGGTATGCCTTTAAAATACCAAACGTGTGATACTGGCGCTGCCAATTCAATGTGTCCTAAGCGTTCACGGCGGACTTTCGCACGTGTCACTTCTACTCCGCAGCGGTCACATTTTACGCCTTTGTATCGAATACGTTTATATTTACCACACGAACATTCCCAGTCTTTTGTAGGTCCGAAAATACGTTCACAAAACAGACCTTCTTTTTCTGGTTTTAATGTTCGATAGTTTATTGTTTCTGGTTTTGTGACTTCACCATAAGACCATTCTCTTATTTTATCTGGTGATGCTAGTGAAATCTGCATACTATCAAAATTATTTACATCTATCAAGGGGCCAACCTCCCTTTATATTTTTCGAGCTGCCCAATATGCTCTTTTATTCATGAATCTAAGAGAGCTATGCTCTCTTAGATATTATAAATCAATGTCTGCGTCATCAATGTCATCCAATGTTATGAATTCATCATCCACAACATCTTCTTCAACGATTTCTTCTTCAGCCAATTCTTCATCAACTTGTCTTAAACGTTCTGCGTATTGTTCTAGGCGATTGACGTTCACAACATCATCGTCATCGTCCATATCACGCAATTCAATTTCTTCGTCATTTTCATCAAGCACTTTCATGTCTAAACCTAATGCTTGTAATTCTTTTACTAATACTCGGAACGCTTCTGGCACACCTGGTTTTGGAATTTGTTGACCTTTAACAATCGCTTCATATGTTTTCACACGACCAACAGTATCATCAGATTTGTATGTTAAAATCTCTTGTAATGTATAGGCTGCTCCATACGCTTCTAATGCCCATACCTCCATTTCACCAAATCTTTGTCCACCAAATTGTGCTTTACCTCCAAGAGGTTGTTGCGTAACAAGTGAGTATGGACCAGTTGAACGAGCATGTAATTTATCATCAACCATGTGTGCTAGTTTAATCATGTACATGACACCAACGGATACACGGTTATCAAATGGTTCTCCTGTTCTACCGTCATATAAAACTGTTTTAGCATCTTTTGCCATACCAGCTTCTTCAATCGTACCCCAAACGTCTTCTTCACGAGCACCGTCAAATACTGGTGTTGCAACATAAATACCTAATTCTCTAGCTGCCATACCTAAGTGTAATTCAAGTACTTGTCCGATATTCATACGTGAAGGAACCCCTAATGGATTCAACATGATGTCTACTGGTGTTCCGTCAGGTAGGAATGGCATATCTTCTTCAGGCATAATGCGGGATACAACCCCCTTATTACCATGACGTCCAGCCATTTTATCCCCTTCGTTAATTTTACGTTTTTGTACGATATATACACGTACCAACATATTTACACCTGGAGATAGTTCATCACCATTTTCACGTTTGAAGATTTTTACATCATGAACAATACCACCACCACCATGAGGTACTTTTAATGATGTATCACGTACTTCTCTTGCTTTTTCACCGAAAATCGCATGTAAAAGGCGTTCTTCTGCTGATAATTCTGTCAAACCTTTTGGTGTTACTTTACCAACTAAAATATCACCATCTTTTACTTCTGCTCCAACACGAATAATACCAAATTGGTCTAAGTTGCGTAACATATCTTCCCCAACATTAGGGATTTCACGTGTGATTTCTTCAGGCCCTAATTTAGTATCACGAGCCTCTGATTCATATTCTTCAATATGAATAGATGTGTACACATCATCTTTTACTAAACGTTCACTCATAATAACAGCATCTTCATAGTTATAACCTTCCCATGTCATAAAGGCAACAAGTACATTTTGGCCTAATGCCATTTCACCTTTTTCCATAGATGGTCCATCTGCTAAGATTTCTCCAACATCTACTCTATCGCCTTTTGAAACTAGCGGACGTTGGTTATAACATGTTCCTGAGTTAGAACGAGCGAATTTAATAATATCGTATTTATCTAACGCTCCATTATCGCGACGCACTCGAACTTCTTTTGCATCAACATACTCTACAATACCTTCATGTTTACAAATCAAGGCTGCTCCAGAGTCATGTGCTGCTTTATATTCCATACCAGTACCAACAAAAGGTGCTTTTGGATTAATTAAAGGAACAGCTTGACGTTGCATGTTCGCTCCCATAAGAGCACGGTTTGAGTCGTCATTTTCCAAGAAAGGAATACACGCTGTCGCTACAGCAACTACCTGTTTTGGAGATACGTCCATATAGTCTACTCTTTCAACTGGTACTTCCAAGTTACCTTGAGCAGATCTTGCCATGACAAGTTCATTTACAAAACTTCCGTCTTCATTTAACGGAGAGTTCGCTTGGGCAATCACAATGCTTGCTTCTTCATCTGCTGTTAAATAATGAATTTCGTCTGTTACTTTGTGTGTTACTGGATCTACTAAACGATACGGCGTTTCAATAAATCCATACTCGTTTACTTTCGCATAACTTGATAAACTGTTAATCAAACCAATGTTTGGTCCCTCTGGCGTTTCGATTGGACACATACGACCGTAGTGAGAATTGTGTACGTCACGTACTTCATATCCTGCGCGGTCACGTGTCAAACCGCCTGGTCCAAGGGCTGATAGACGACGTTTGTGCGTCAACTCACCTAATGGGTTTGTTTGGTCCATAAATTGTGACAACTGTGATGAACCAAAAAATTCTTTGATGGCAGCTACAACCGGACGAATATTGATTAACGCTTGTGGCACAACTGTTTCTGTGTCTTGAATAGACATACGCTCACGGACAACACGTTCCATACGTGCCAATCCTACACGGAATTGGTTTTGTAATAATTCACCAACTGAACGAATACGTCTATTTCCTAGATGGTCAATATCATCTACTGAACCTAATCCTTCAGACAAATTCAAGAAGTAGTTCAATGAAGCAATAACATCAGCAGATGTTAAGCTTTTAATATGTGAATCTACATTGCCATTTCCAATCACATTGATGATACGATCAGGATCATTTGGTGAATAAATTTTGACAATTTGGATAACAACCGGATCTGTCGTAACACCGTCATCTGTTGGATATAATGTCACAGCATTTAATCCATTGTTAAAATGCGGTTCTAATTTTTCTAATACATCTTTAGATAAAACCGTTCCTGCGCTTGCTAACACTTCGCCTGTTTCTACATCTACAAGTGTTTCAGCTAATGTTGTATCTCTTAAACGTAGTAATAAGTTTAATTTTTTGTTAACTTTATAGCGACCTACCGCAGCCATGTCATAACGTTTTGGATCAAAAAAACGTGCATTTAATAAATTACGTGAACTATCTGCCGTTTTCGGTTCACCCGGTCTTAAACGATCATAAATATCTTTTAACGCTTCTTCTGTTCTTGTATCGGCTGCATTTTTATGTACATCTTTTTCGATTGTATTTTTTAGTTGAGGATCTTCACCAAAAATATCTAAAATTTGGTCGTCAGAACCAAAACCTAGAGCACGAACAAGTGTTGTTACAGGAATTTTTCTTGTGCGGTCAATACGTGCATAAGCAATATCTTTTGCATCTGATTCATATTCTAACCACGCCCCACGGTTTGGAATTAACGTTGTTCCAAAACTACGTTTACCATTTTTGTCCATTTTTTCATGGTAGTAAACACCTGGAGAACGTACTAACTGAGAAACGATAACACGCTCTGCCCCGTTGATGATAAATGTTCCCATTTCTGTCATCAATGGTAAATCTCCAAAGAATACGTCTTGGTCTTTCACTTCTCCCGTTTCTTTGTTAATCAAGCGTAATTTAACATACATCGGTGCAGAATAATTCACATCTCGATTACGAGATTCTGCTAAACTATATTTTGGTTCTTGGAAATGATAATCTAAAAATTCTAATTGTAACTTACCTGCATGATCTTCGATTGGTGAAATATCATGTAGTACATCACGAATACCTTCTGCTAAGAACCATTCATAAGAATCTGTTTGAATTTCAATTAAGTTTGGTAATTCCAACACTTCACTAATTCTCGCATAGCTGCGACGTACACGGTGTTTACCATATTGAACATTATGTCCTGCCACTCATGTCACCCCTAGTTTATTTTATATAACATTTTCGTTACTTTTATTACAATTACGTTACAAAAATCAATAATGAGCAAAAAAAAGGCAAAAGAAATATGTTTACACAATGATTCTTTTGCTCCTAAAATGCGAATAAAATAAGGATTGGACAATATTTCAACACTTATTTTTGATTTTAAGTACACGTTTTGCATTATGATATTATACTCCTTTCAGTTCTTTATGTCAAAATATAATAAACAAAAAGCGTTAAGTTTATCATGCAAAACTTAACGCTTTTTTATTATTTAATTTCTCGGGTTTGTGCCACTATTTTATACCAATAGGCACTCTTTTTAGGATAACGTTCTTGTGTATCAAAATCGACATAAAATAAACCGTATCGCTTATTATATCCATTTGACCATGAGAATACATCCATTAACGACCACAAGAAATATCCTTTTACAATTACTCCATCCTCGATTGCTTGATGAATAGCCTCTAAATGTTGTCTAATATAGTCAATTCGTGGCTCGTCATCAATTACGCCGTCTTTAAACTCGTCCTTATACCCCATACCGTTTTCTGTTACATATATTTTTTTATAGTTTGGATATTCTTTTTTTATACGCACCATCATATCATATAGTCCCTTTGGATAAATGAGCCAATCCCAATCCGTACGTGGAATATCCATATCAAATTTATGTTCCCCTACACCTTTTAATCGGAATACAGACGTCCCCTTCTCGCCTGTTCCATTATGAAAAATCTCATTCTCACCAGAATAATTTTGAATAAAGTTGCTTTGATAATAGTTGATACCTAAAAAATCATTTTTATCACTGGCATGTTTCAGCAACTCTAAATCTTCTTTTTTTATGTCAACACTCGCATTATTCGCCCTTAAAATAAACTGAATGATGTCCAATGTTTCTGCTGAGTATCCTCCATTGAATGTCGCCTCTAATAAAAATGTATTCGATAGTGTATCATCTTTTTTAGCAGCAAATGTATTTTCTTGCTTGTTTTCATAAGGATACTTATATTCTAATGAATGAATAACACCTATTTCCCCTTTTATTTTCAATGCTTTAAAAGCAATCACTGTTTTAGCATGCGCAAGCATCATATTGTGCATAGATTGCACAAGTTTTCCATAATCAAATCGAATACCCGGCGGAAACTTTCCGACTAAGTATTGCCCACTTGATACTGGCCAAATTTCATTGAAAGTTACCCAATAACGAACATCTTCTTGAAATTCTTTAAAGCAAAAGATTGCATAATTCACAAAATGTTCAATATTATCTCGATTTAAAAAATCTCCATTACAATGTAGTACTTCTGGCGTGTCAAAATGATGTAATGTGACAAACGGTTCAACATGTCTTTTCCGACACTCTTTAAACAAACGATGATAAAAATCAATTCCTTCTTGGTTAGGCGTCCCATAACCTTCTGGAAAAATGCGTGACCATGCAACTGAAATTCGAATACCGTTTATACCGAATTGTTCACTTAACGCCAAATCAATGGGATACTTATGATAAAAATCACTAGCAGGTTCTGCTAGAAACTTTCCCTCTTTCTCTAAATATGTATCCCATGCAACCCGCCCTTTATTCCCCTCTTTTGTGGCACCCTCTGCTTGATACGCAGCAGTTGCTCCACCAAACACAAAATCTTTTGGTAACTTTTTCAACCCAATAACCTTCTTTCTAATCTTGAAACTGTTTTAACACAAAATCTAAAGAACCTTTCGGATCTCTTGTTAAGCCAATATATTCAGCACCTTTTGTTTTTACTAATTTGATATGCAATGCATCTGTTTCTTTTTTGATATCTTCATAGTTAGAAGCTACTTGTGGTGCTAGTACGACTAAATCAAAATTTGATAATATATCATGATGTGCTCCATAGGAGTCTGCCGCTGCACTAATTGGCTGTTGATACTCTTTTGCGGCTTTATTTAGTGCATTTGCTAAAAGTCCACTTGTACCACCACCTGCACATAAGACAAGTACGCGTGTTTCATTTATTAATACAGTCGTGTCAATTTCTGTTTGTGTATCTTGTTGATTCTCTTTTAAATATTGTTTTTCAGTCAATTCTTTTTCTAAAATTTGTTTATCATACACTTTAAAAAATGGATAATAAATAAGTGTATCAAGTATAATCAGTAATGGTGCTAATACGAATGCAAACTTATCCAGTCCCGTCGTTAAAATCAGTCCTATCGGGGCAGGTGTTGTCCAAGGAAGTGTATGTATACTTCCGTTCATTCCTAGTACATCAACAAATCCTTTAAATAAAAAGACGTTCACAATCGGAGCTAACACAAAAGGAATGAAGAAAACAGGATTTAAAACAAGTGGTGCTCCAAATAAAATAGGTTCATTCACTCCAAAAGCTGTTGGAATAAAGGACGAACGCCCTACCGCTTTATTTTGTTTCGATTTACCTAACCACATAAACATAAACGGCACAACAAATGTCGCTCCTGTACCTCCCATTGTTGCAACAAACATTTGTAAACCCGGTGTCACAATATTGGTTGCATGTGCGCCTGATTGAAATAATTTTAAATTAGCATCTACATTGATATACATTAACGCTGCTACAGCAGGTTCAACAACAGACGGCCCATGAATACCAACAAACCAAAATAACGCCATGGCTCCATAAATAATTGCAATACCGACATAACCGTCCGCTGCACTAAATAGCGGTTGTAACACTTCAATCATTGCTTGCGCAAAATGTTTACCTAATAAACTTCTAATTAGAATATCAATACCAAATAATACAAAAACAGTTAAGCTAAATGGAATAACATTTTTGAACGTTTGCGCAATATTCGGTGGCACTTCTTCTGGCATACGAATTGTAATATTATTTTTTGTACATAAATAATAAATATTTACTGTAATAAAAGCTGAAATAAATGCCGCTATTAGTCCAGTAGTACCTAAGTAGCCTTTTGAAAAGGCATTGTCTACTAAATCACAAGATAACAATAAAAAACCAACAATCGCTGCTAACATCGTCGATATATGGTTTATTTGATTTGTTTTTTCTAATTGACGATTAAAAGAATCTGTCAAAGACTTTGCCGTTGTAGCTGAAACAAGTACAGCAATAATCCCCATTGAATAATGATATGGTTTCATAATGAGTGCTTCAATATCTTTCGACCAAAAGAATCCAAAAACATTTGGTACAAAAGCAACCAATAGAAACATACTCGAAAATAATACAACTGGCATTGCGGCGATAAAGCCTTCTTGAATAGCTCTTAAATATTTGTTTCTTGAAATTTTTTCAAAAAATGGTTTTGTTGCTTCAATTTTTGATATTAACCCATTCATGTTTAACCCTACCCTTTTTTATATAAATAGATAATATGTTCCACAAGATCTTTTAACAATAATGTTGTCATCAAATGGTCTTGCCCATGTATCATAATAAAACTCATTTCAATATCATCGCCACTTGCTTCTTTAGCTAGCATATCTGTTTGAGTTTTGTGTGCATTCTTAATATTCTCTTGTGCTTCTGCAATCAATTCCTGAGCCTCTTCAAAATGACCTTCTTTTGCTTTTGATAGAGCATCTAAAAGAGCAGAACGAGCATCCCCAGCATAAGCGACAATTTCAAACCCGAGCATACAAACATCTTCTTTTTTCATTCGTTCACCCCCTTTTCAAATTTTTCCGTCCATGATGTCGCCGTAGTATTTAAAACGAAATTTAATGTTTCAATATGTTTTTTTCCTATCGTTTGTAACCATTCGATCGTTTTTTCTTTACCGTATCGAACAAATACCTCAATAGCTCCGCTCCATGTGGCACGTCCACATAATACACCATTGAAAGTTGATCCAGCTTCTTTAGCCAATACTAATGTCTTTTGGAATAAGTCAGCAGACACTCCTGCACTCAAAAAAATAAATGGTAGAGGAGTGCTATCTGACTGCATTTTAAAGAATGCCTTTGCTTCCTCTTGTGTATAGACAGATTCAACACCTTCTTGTGTAAAACCTTCAACAAATGCCATATTTACAGGCACCTCAACTTTCAATACATCTACACCGTATTGAACTTGACTAAATTCTTTCATCGCCTCAATAACCTTGTTAGGTTTTATACGGGCGTATTCTATACTTGTATTATCTTGAATAAGATTATCGTATGTCACAATTTCTAAAAAGAATGGTATATCTTCCGCTCGACATTCACTACCAATTCGTTCGATATACGCTTTTTTTCTATCGTTGATAGTCATCACATCATCTATATTGTAATAAAGTAAAAACTTACAAGCATCCGCACCTTGTTCTTTCAATCGTTTTACGGACCATGTATCCAATATATCTGGTAGACGTCCAATAGTATTGGCATCATATCCTGTTTTTTCATATGCAAGAAGTGCCCCTGCTGTTGAATGTCGAACACGCATTGCTTTTATCCCATACTCTGCATCTAATAAAATCGATGAGGCATAAGCAGTCAGTTGAGATGATACCAATATTTTGAACTGTTCAATTTGTTCAACACTAGCTTTTTCTTCTTGATGGCGCTCTATCATTTTTCTCAAAGCTCCTCGTTGATCAACTGCTAATGCTGATAAAATACCCTTTTCATTACTTAATCTATTTAAACACTCTCTTTTCCCCTTTGTTAAAAACATCTTACACCTCTCTTACTTGAATACCGTCATAAAGTTCTTGATAACGTTCTAAATTCACATGTCCTGTAATATTTTCCATTGCATTTAACATACCTAATACATTTGCTTTTTTCAGCAAATCTACATCAGAAGCTTTATGGGCTAAACTAGATACAATACCCGCAACCGTAGAATCTCCCGATCCAACTGGATTAACAACTTGAATTTTTGGAATATCTACTTTGTAATAGTTATTATGATGTTTAGCAAAGGCACCGTCTTTACCTAAAGATACAATAATCCATTCGATGTCTTTGAATAAATCATGGGACAGCACCTCTTTTAATACATCTATATCTAATGTAATTTGTTTCTTCAATAACTGAGATAGTTCATCAATATTTGGTTTGATAGCAACGGGCTTAACATTACTTTGGAGAACTTCGCTTAAACTATCTCCAGAACAATCTAAGACAACAGGTTTCCCAGCACGTTCACAAATAGATAGCATATCAACATAAAAATTGGCTGGTAATCCTTTTGGTAAGCTTCCTGAAATAGATACAATCTCCACATGTTCAATTTGTTTTTGAAAATATGCTAAAAAAGCATTAGCTTCTGAGTCTAATATGGTTGGACCACTTTCTAAAATCTCTGTTTGTTGCCCATTGTGTAAAATAGCAATACAGTTACGAGTATGTCCAGAAATATTAAAAAAGTCATGTTTAATGGATGCAGTATTTAATTTGTCACGTATATCCTCTCCTAAAGCTCCTCCCAAAAGTCCCCCAGCAACAACTTGTTCACTTAGCTGGTGTAAAACACGTGTCACATTTAACCCTTTTCCTCCGGGCGTTTTGTGAACAGATGACACTCTATTGACAGTGTCTAAATCAAATGTATCTAATTGATACGATACATCTACTGACGGATTCATTGTTATTGTTAAAATCATTTTATTTCCTTCTTCCTAATTCTTTTTCTAGAATGGCATCACAATTTGTAAAACATATTGTATGATCTTTTACTCTCCTAATTGTCCACTTTCTTAATTATTAGTCGTGATAATATCCTTCGTTCCATTTTTGTAAAAATTCATCAAAAAAATACGGATTATCCATATCATCATGTTTACTTTCAAGACATTTTATTTTAGCAATGATTTTTTCTGTGTATTCTGTCGGCTTATATTCTGCATGAATAAAGGCATCAATAATATCACACATCAACAATTCTCCAATAATCTTACCGCCAAAACCGATAACATTGGCATTTAATTGTTCTTTGGCATAAAGAGCTGTTGTCATATCTCTGACAAGGGCTGAGCGAATACCAGGTACTTTATTCACCGCATTATTTATACCCACCCCTGTACCACATATACATACACCTAAATCTGCAGCACCACTAGATACTATTTCACCGACTTTTTTTCCAAAAATGGGATAGTGCGTTCTTGTAAAATCATACGTTCCAACATCAATCACATCATGACCTTTAGACTTCAAAAAATCAGATACAACAATTTTTGTATCCGTAACAATATGATCACAACCTATTGCAATTTTCATTCTGTTTTCCCCTCTCCTTTTTAACACATTTTATTCAGCATATCGACGCGTATTTGATGACGTCCTCCATCATAATGAGCTGATAGAAATGCGATAACAATTTGTTTGGCTAATTCTTTTCCAACAATATTTGCACCAATCGTAATCAACTTAGCATTATTATGTCCACGTGTCATGTAAGCTGATCGTTCATCCGATACTTCCGCAGCAATGATACCTTTTATTTTTGTAGCAGTTATAAAACTACCTGCACCATAACCGTCAAAAACAATGCCTAAACTATCCACATCTTTTTTCAATGCCATCGCAACACGATAAGTGGTGTCTACAAAATCATCTGAAGCACTTAAATCAATGACATTATAATCTCTTGATAGCAAATACGTTTTAATATCATTTTTCAGTGCCTCCCCTTCCGTGTCAGCCCCTAAAATAACATTCATACTCATTAATACCTCCTTTTCAAAGATAATGAAAGATATTCTCTCTGTTTGTATTATAAACAAGTTTAAACATAAAATCAACATATTTTGTTTAAAAAATAAACATTTTATTGTTTGTATGTTTAAAAGTCTATATAACTAGTTTTTACAGAAAAAATAAAAAGCAATAACTTTCCTAAAATCAATATCTGTTTAAACCAATAAATTTGTTAATACTTAAAAAGGCTTGAAATCAACTTATTAAATATGTTGATTTCAAACCTTTTAGTTTAATTCTATATTCATTATTTTAAAATACTTTTGTAAAAGCACTTAATTCTTTTTTATATTCAGCATCATTTCCATTAATAATAACACCGCTAATTTTATCCAAAGTATAAAATGCTGAAAAATCTTCTTTTCCTATTTTAGAAGTATCAATCAATAAATATTTATCTAGAGAATTATTCAGTGCCATTTGTTGTGTATACCCTTCTTTGAAAGTAGATGTCATAATGGCATTATCTTTGACGCCATTACTACTAAAAAAGATTTTACTAAATCTCATTTGTGATAAAATCATATTGGTTAAATCACCACAAAATGATTTCGTCACCTCTCGCATTTCTCCACCTAATAAATAAATTTCTATATTTTCAGATTTTTCTTGCATCAGTATATTGTAAATTGGCAGACAGTTGGTAATCACACGCAGAGATTTTTTCGTTTTGACAATTTTATCTGCCAACATCGCTACCGTTGTACCAGGTCCCAAGAAAACTGTATCGCCTTCTTCTATTAATTCTAATGCTTTTGAGGCTATTTCTTTTTTCTCTTCAATGTTCATCATGTGCTTATCATCATGAGATAATTCTTTATGTTGGAAAACATTTTTACTTCTAGCACCCCCATGTGTTCGAACTAAAAAACCCGATTCTTCTAATTCTGTTAAATCTCGGCGCACGGTCATATCTGATACATTTAAATTATCTACAATATCCGAAACACGTATACTCCCTTTTGTATCTACTAATTTAATAATCGCTTCTAATCTTTCTTCTTTACTTAACATATCGTACCTCTCACCCTTAACAAAAGACTCTCTTTCATTATACACAAAACAAACAAAAAACAAACATATTTTGTTTAAAAAGAAAACAGCTTAAAAAAGCTGTTTAATAGTCTGTATCGGCTGTTTCTCCTTGGCAAATCGCCACACCGCTAGAAGCTCCTAGTCTTGTTGCACCTGCATCAATCATCGCTTTCGCATCTTCTTTTGAACGAATACCACCACTTGCTTTGACGCCCATATCTTTTCCTACAACTTCACGCATGAGTGCTACATCCGCAACTGTTGCACCTCCTGTTGAGAATCCTGTTGATGTTTTAACAAAATCAGCTCCTACACGTCGACAAATATCGCATACTTGGCGTTTTTCATCATCTGTTAATAAACACGTTTCAATGATAACTTTACTTAATGCTCCATGTGTTTTCGCAACGTCCACAACCGCTTTAATATCCTTTTCAACTAATACCCAGTTCTGTGATTTTACAGCCCCAACGTTAATAACCATATCTACTTCATCCGCTCCATTTTCAATAGCATTTTTCGTTTCAAACGCTTTGACTTCTGGTGTATTAGCTCCTTGTGGAAATCCAATAACAGTACACACTTTTACTGTTGATTCTTTTAACTGGTCAGCGGCAAAAGCTACCCATGTTGGTTGAATACAAACAGACATGAAGTCATATTCTTTTGCTTCTTGACAGATTTTTTCAATATCTTTTTGTGTTGCATCTGTTTTTAAAATTGTGTGGTCGATGTATTTATTTAATGCCATTTTTAGTTTCCTCCTAATTCTAAAGCATACGATAATGATGAAAGTAAGTACAACGGAGCTGTTTCTGCACGCATAATTCTAGGACCTAGCCCACAAAGTGTTGCACCCGCCTTTTCTAATAATGTAATTTCATCTGGAGAAAGTCCTCCTTCTGAACCAAAAATCGCTAAAAGTCGATCATTGGGTTTTAAAGATGTATATATTTTTTTTAATTGACTCATCTCTGACTGTTTCGCACTTTCTTCATACGCAACAATCACATGAGTGTAATCGTTTAAATGATTTATTAGTTGTTTAAACGACATCATTGGATAAATCGTTGGAACATAGTGCCGATGGCTTTGTTCTGCTGCTTCTTGTGCAATTTTTTGTAATCTTTGTATTTTCTTGTCTTGTTTTTTCATCTCCCATTTTACAACAGACCAACTCGTTTCAACTGGTAAAATACTATGTACACCTAATTCTGTTGCTTTTTGAGCAATAAACTCTAATTTATCCCCTTTAGGTAAGCCGCAAGCAATCGTCACATCAACAGGTAATTCTACCTGCCTATCATCATCCGCAATGTACGTGAGCCAAACAACATCATCTTCTATTTCTGTGATTTCAGCTAGAAATGCACGTCTGTTCGGTTCAACTAAATACACACATTGCCCGACCTTCATACGCATGACACGTATCATGTGGTGATACTGCTCTTTTACAATACCAATTCTATCTTTATTGACAACACTATCTAAAAAGTATCGTTGCATGCATCATCCTCTAGTGGTTTCACACAAATAAGTGACACCCAATCTTTCATACAATTTTCTTGAATAATGTCAAATCCTTTTTGTTGTAACTGTATCATCAGTTGTTCTTTTTTAGACAAAATAATACCGGACAAAATAAAATGTCCACCATATTTCAAGTTGTTCCAAGCATCATCGACCAATTTCTCTAAAATTTCAGCTAGAATATTTGCCACAATAATATCAACTTGTGTATGAACGCCCGTTAATAAATCATTCTCTTTCACAATAATATCTGCATATCCATTTAGGAGAATATTTTCTCGAGCAACACTTGTTGCTTTTTCGTCTAAATCATAGGCTGTCACATGTTTAGCACCTAATTTTTTTGATGCAATACTTAATACACCAGAACCCGTACCTACGTCTAAAACTATCTCGCCTCCACGTATCACACGTTCCAGTGCTTCTAATGATAGTTGTGTTGTTGGGTGTGTACCCGTACCAAATGCCATCCCTGGATCCATTTCAATGATTTGTTCATGCTCACTTGGTTGATAGTCAATCCAGCTAGGTACAACCGTTAAATAACGTGTAATACGTACGGGGAAGTAGTGTTTTTTCCAAGCATTCGCCCAATCTTCTTCTGAAACACTTGATAATAAAATTTCATTTCTTCCTAAAGGCAAATCGTATTGAGTTGCTTCATTTAATTTTTCTTGTATCAAAGACTGGATTTCAATAATATTTTTTGTATCTGGAAAATAACCTGATACAAATACTTCTTGGGTGTCATAAATATCTTCTACTTCAGGTTTAATCTGCCCAAATCCGTCGTCTTCTAAATACAGTAAGTCACTCGGATCTTCAATCGATACACCATTTGAACCTGCTTCAATTAAAATACTCGATACCATTTCTGTTGCTGGCGACGTTGTCGCTATTTTTAATTCATACCACTTCATCTTTAACCTCATTTATATTGTAAATAAAATGTATCAAATCTATTGATGTCTTTTCTTGTTTGAATATATTGTTGAAAGAGCAATTTATCAAAAACAATATCTTCATCATCTGCATGTTTTGCTTTTAGAGTCATGTGTCGTAAATAATCTAAAAATGTATCCACCTCACCTTTTAAACATCCTTTATCTTTTTCAAATGTTAATACAGCAAAATAATACGTTTCATTCAATAAACTAATTTTAGGATCATGTATTAACACTTTAAATTGTTTTTGACTGATTTGGAACATTATTTCTATTTCTGCACGTTCAGATACATTCGATACACGCCAACTAGATACGCTATATTTCGATAAATAGTGTAAAATATATGTAATTAAATCATTCTGTTTCATATTACCTCTTACACTAAAAGTGCTTCTAATATTGCCATATTCATATACACACCGTTTTTCATTTGTGTCAATATACGGCATTTGTCTAATGTCAGTACCTCGGGTGCGATTTCTACACCTTTATTGATTGGACACGGATGCAAAATAATCGCTTTTTCTTTCATGTTCCCTACTCTATCAAGAGTCAATCCATAATCTTTAAAATAGGTTTCATCACTAATGGATAGACTATGTCTTTCACGTTGAATACGTAAAAGAACCAATACATCTACCTCTTTAACTAAAGCGTCCATTGACATGTAATCTCCATACATCTGACATTTATCATTCTGAAATACTTCTGGACCGGAAAAATAAACTTTCATACCTAAGCGTCTAAACATTGCCATATCTGAATTAGCCACACGAGAATGTTTAATATCACCTACAATACCTACTTTTAAGCCTTCAAAAGAACCAAAATGTTCATAAATCGTCATCAAATCAATCATACTTTGAACGGGATGTTCACCCATTCCATCTCCAGCATTTACAATGGTGCATGTCACATTTTTATCTTCTAATAAAGAAGTGTAAAATTGTTCTTCATCAGAACGAATAACAAGTACATCAACACCTAATGTACACATCGTAACAACTGTATCGTGTAAGCTTGCTCCTTTTGTCACACTACTTGTTTCATAATCAAAGCTCAGTTGCTTAATCCCTAAATGATGTTCTGCCATTTCAAAAGCACATCTTGTATGTGTACTACTTTCAAAAAATAAATTGGCAATAAATTTAGGTTCTAAAAAATGGTAACTTGCCCCTTTTTTATATGCAATAGCTCTATCAATAAGCGATTGAACAATCTCTTTACTTAAATCACTAGTTGATACAAAGTGATTTAAATGTTGTAAATTTTTTCTTCCCATAGGTCTACACTCTCTCCAGTACAACCTCATCCACGTTGTCTACTTCTTTTAATCTTACAAAAATTTGCTCTGTTAAAGATGTTGGCATGTTTTTACCGATATAGTCAGCTTTAATTGGTAGTTCTCTATGACCTCTATCTACTAATACACCAACCGTAATGCGTTTAGCTCTTCCAAAATCCATAAGGGCATCCATTGCTGCACGTACAGTTCTAGCAGTAAACAATACATCATCAATCAATACAACACTTTGCCCTTTTATAGAAAAGGGAATATTCGATTCATTCACAACGGGTTGTGCTCGATCATCTATTTCATGTCGGTCATCACGATATAATGTAATATCTAATTCTCCTACCGGAACACTGACACCTTCAAATGTTTGAATTTTTTCTGCAATACGTTTTGCCAAATAAATCCCTCTTGTTTTAATACCAATCAGAACAAGATTTTCTGTTCCTTTATGTCTTTCTAAAATTTCATGTGTAATACGCGTTAACGCTCGATTCATTGCCGCTTCTTCTAAAATCAATATTTGTTCCAAAATATCATCACTCTTTCTCTATTCTTCTTTATTATTATACCGAATAGTTTACAGATAAAGCAACAACCACACTACCAACTCAGGCTTTAGACTGATTTTTTATCAAAAAACACAATATATAGTTACATAAATGCTTCTTATAACTATATAATCGACTTTTTTTAAAAAACCTCTATTTTTTATAAATCATTCATGTTATAATATACGCATAATGACTAAAAAGGTAAAAGCACCTCTAACATTGAAAGGAGTGGTTACTAGATGATTACCTTATATACTTCCCCAAGCTGTGCATCTTGTCGTAAAGCACGTTCTTGGTTAGAAGAACATGATATTCCTTATGTGGAACGTAATATTATTTCTGAACCTTTATCTATTGATGAAATAAAAAATATTTTGCGTGTGACAGAAGACGGAACAGAAGAGATTATTTCTCAGCGTTCTAAAACCTTTAAAAAACTAGATATCAATATAGATGAACTACCATTAAGTCAATTATTAGATTTAATTCACGAAAATCCAACATTATTACGTCGCCCTATTTTAATGGACGATAAAAAATTGCAAGTCGGTTTTAACGAAGATGAAATCCGTCGTTTCTTACCACGTTCTGTGCGTGTATTAGATTTAATTGCTGCACAGCAAGCTATATAAAACAAAACTCGCTTTAGACAGTTTGTCTAAAGCGAGTTCGTATTAACAGCGAACGGACGTTTTGACGTCCGTTCGCTGTTTTTATTTATTTCCATTCAATTGTGTAGGTTACTGCACCGTCAGACCAACGCACAGACATTACTTGGTACCCACTATACTTTTTATCTTGTAACATTTTTAATTTTTCTGGATTATTCAAAACATCTGCACCGTATGAATATGCTTCATCTAATGTATCAAATTCTAATCCTGAATTACCTAAGTCATCCAAACGATGTGCTGTTGATTTTTCTTTTTTTGCCTCTGTTGTTTCACTTGTTTTTTCTGTTGTTTGTTGAGTTGTTTCTTGTCGGGTTTGTGTCGTCACATAGGTTCCTTTTGTTTGTTGTGATTGCGTCGTCATCACTTGTCGTGAAAGGGCACCGTTCTCTAGTTTATTCACTTGATTATTGCGACTTGCATCATTCACTAGTGTAAAAAACAAGATGATTGCAATAGGAATAATAGATAATAGACCTACTGTCACAATAATTTGAATAGGAGAAATTTTTTTATGCGCTTTTCGTTTTGTTTTTTTAGCCATAAGTCACCTCTTTTATAAAACCAATTCCTCTAAAATATGCGCAACACCGTCTTCATCATTTGATGTTGTCATATAAGTCGCATGTTCTTTGACTCTATCCACTGCATTTCCCATTGCAACACCGTATCCAGCAACATCAATCATATCAATGTCATTATCGTTGTCGCCAATCGCCATTATTTGAGAAAGATCTATATTTAGAAACGTAGCTAAAGCTGCTACTGCATTTCCTTTGTTGGCATCTTTATGCAAAATTTCCAAGTAAAAAGGTGCACTTTTTACGAGGAAATATTTTTCTTTTATTGCTTGTGGTATTTTCAACAAAACATCATCTAAAATATGCGGTTCATCCACAAACATCATTTTGTATGGATTTAAATTTATATTTTTTAACTCGTCTATCGTTCGATAAGCAATGGGCATATTTACCAATACAGATTCATACGCTGTATAAATACCAATCATACGATTTGTCGTATATAAAGCATCATCTCCAGCAGCATGATAATGAACTTGTAATGTATCTGCCAATTCTCTAATTTCGTCTAGTTCTTTAAATGTAAAGGAATATGATTGAACAATTTGTTTTTTGTTGGTCGACTGTACCAAGGAACCATTATAGGAAATCACATATTGTTCATCACTCATTAAGTCTAACTCGTTCAAAAGGTTTTCAACACCTTTCGTTGGTCTTCCTGTACATAACACAATTTTTACACCTTTTTGTGTTGCTTTTTTAATTGTTTCTTTTACTTTAGGTGTCAGTTCACCTTTAGAATTTAATAATGTTCCGTCTATATCAATAGCGACCATTTTTATATTCGTCATGACTTCTCCTTAATAAGTTACTCAACTTTATTTAAAATCGTTTTAAACGATTCGTACTCCAATAATTCCTTAGGAAAATAAAACCGTATATCTCCATTTTCTTTTCCTGTTAAAGACTCTACCAACATACTCGCTTTGGACAGTTCAAGTAATGTGCCGTCTTTTTTCATCAATTTAATTGATGTACGTGCTTTCTTTTGGTTTGGTCTATAAAAATCATATGGTAAATCATAGCTATTATTGTATCCTGTATAATATTTTTCAGAAAATCCTTTAGACTCTGAAAAATCAATAATATTCTGTACATAGTCAGAATGCTCTACCGATACAGATTTCAGTGGTTTTCGAGATAAATAACGATGTGCCAAATCTTTTAAAACCGTATCGTTTTCATTTAAAAATAACGTAAAATAGGTGGTCATCACACCGTCATCTAATTTTAAATAATCTTGTAATGTCCATCTTTTTTCAAAAAACGGAATAAGGAGTGGTACATTCTGACTATTCTCTAAAGACCCATTATGGTAACAGTCATTCGCACGTTCAAAAAGGTTGTGAATAATCATTTCAACACCTCTAGAAACTGGATGAAAATAAACTTGCATATACATTTGATAACGACTGACAATGTAATCTTCTACCGCATGCATTCCGGAATAGTCAAAACAAATACCCTCTTTATATGGTTTAATGACTCTTAAAATACGATTTAAATCGAACATACCATAACTAACTGCCGCAAAATAGGCATCTCTTAATAAATAATCCATTCTATCAGCGTCAATTTGACTAGAAATCATTTGCACAACTTGTGGATTTGGATATGTTTTTTGAATAACAGATGCTACTTTTTCAGGAAACTCTGGACTAATTTGCGTTAAAATATGATTGATTTCTGTTTCTTTGGATAAGATAATTTTTGTTGTTAAACTTTCATGATCTGTATCAAAGACTTTTTCAAAAGTATGTGAAAATGGACCATGCCCAATATCGTGCAATAACGCTGCACATAATGTAACAAGTCTTTCGTTATCATTCCACAAGCCGTCCCCTTCTACTTTTGATTTATAAGCACGCTCAAATTTATCGCAAATACGTCTTGCTATTTCATAGACACCTAATGAATGCGAAAACCGTGAATGCTCTGCTCCATGAAAAATAGAGGACGAGGTCCCTAATTGTTTAATACGTCTTAATCTTTGAAACTCTGTTGCGTTAATTAAATCTAGTATTGTTTTATGTTGTACATGAATATAACCATGTACAGGATCTCTGAATACTTTTTCCCTCTCTAATGAAAACGTCATTCATACGCCTCCTCTTCATTCCAATTCGTATACTTTCCTTATTGTAATTATATCTCTTTTAGTTCGTTTTTCAAAGGGGTTGTGTCTATTCATCTTATGATTGTAATAATTTGTTACACAATCATCATCTATTTGATATATCTTTTATTAAGACGAAAAGAGCGTCTATCTGTTTGAAAGACGCTCTTTTATGAAAATTTATTCTTCTTTATTTGTAGTTGTCACTAATGGTTGCTGTACAGATTGTCGTACTGTTTGCTGTATTGTTTGTTCAACGGTCTGTTGTACCGTTTGTTGTATTGTTTCATTTTCAGTCGTATATGTACCAGCATTTCTAGTAGGTATCACAGCACACTCAACCGAATTCCCATTCGCATCAATACATTCTACTGAGTTGTATAAATGATAGATGTCATTATCTTGACTTAACGAAATATCTTTATCAATAAATGTCTGTTGCGTAATTGGATTTAATTTTAATTCTTTACGCAAAATATTACTTACACGTAAACGTTCTGTATCCGTCACAAGTCCGTAATAACCATTTTGAATATCTACACCAAACGCTTCAAAACTTTCTTGCTTCATATTTGTTAGTGCTGAACTATAATCTCTTTGTATTTCTAACAATCTATCAAATGTCAAATCTGTTTGAACATGAGAACTAATTGTATCTAAAATATTTTTATAGTTAAATAATGTATTAGCACTAAGTAATTTTTTCGCTAAAGCTGTAATCAATGTACGTTGTCTGCCCTCACGCCCAGCTGTTCCCTCTGGATCAACCATACGCATTCGAGCAAAAACATTTGCTCCAAAACCATCTAGATGAATCGATTCTCCTTCGACAAAATTATATCCTTCTTGTGAAAAAGTAATTGGACTCACAACATCAATACCACCAATTTTATCTACCAAATCCATCAATCCATCAATATCAATACGGATATAACTATCAATAGGGACTTGTAAATATTGTTGAACAGTATCTATTGTTCCTTTAATACCTCCATAGGCATAGGAATGATTGATTTTATCCCACAAACCATTTTCAACTGTTGCTGATACTTTCATTTTAGCATACGCATCTCTTGGGATACTTGCCAATGTTGTTGTATTGGTTTCAGGATTGATTGTTGCTAAAACAAGTGTATCTGCTCGTGCATCCTCTGAGTATCCATATTCACCACCTTGGTCAATCCCCACCAATAAAACAGAGAACGGATCTCTTTTTTTCAATGCTTCACTACGTAAATTGTCTTTCTTCACTTCGTGAGTTGTTTTATTAACAGCAGTTTTGAAACTATTCCACACATCAAATCCATAAATAGTCGCTCCCCCTAGTAACACAAGCAACACTGTCAACCAAATAAGACGTCTTTTTCTTTTCTTTTTTCTTTTTCTAGTTTCATTTAATGTTGTTCTTGAAAGTGTTTCTAGTGATTCATTGTAATATGGGTCTTTAAAATCGGATTTTTTTCTACGCATATAAACCCTCCATAATTTGTATCATTTGCTATTATACATCAACTCTTTGAAAATTTCTTTATTTTACACTATTTTGTTACATATATGTAACAAAAAACAATTCATTTTCATTTTAATAGGTTGCCTACCTATTAAAATTATGATACACTACTTAACAAAGAAATGGAGGTGCATCATGCCAAATCAACACAAACTTATCCAAGAAATGCTACAAACCTTTAAACGAGTTAGCAAAATATCCGTATTTAGAAATACCGTAGAATCTCTGACAGAGATGGAAAAATGTCTTTTAATGAAACTTTATTTTTATGAACAAGATCATAAAAATCCACTATCAATCAAAGAACTTAGCCATATTTTCAATATACGATCAGCATCTATTATCCAATTTATAAATGCTTTAGAAAACTATCAATACGTTAAAAGAGAACACTCAACAGAAGATAAACGTATGACCTTTATCACGCTAACAGAAGTAGGCAGACAGCTTGCCGTTGCTGTTTATAAAGATGATTTACGTATATTCGATACATTAGAAAAAAAATTTGGTAGCACTATTTCCACTACTTTAACACAATTAAACAATATTTTAGATACATTAGAAAGTATGCCAATAGAGCACATTACACTTTCTAATCAAGAAAGGAGTCACACACAACATGACACAAATTTGGACACACGTTAGCCGCTATAAAAGGCAGCTCTTTTTTATTTTTGGATTAACAATTTTACAAGTGAGTGCTAGTTTATATACCCCAACCATTTTATCAACATTAGTTTCAGAAGGTATTTTAAAACAAAATAATAATCAAATTTATTTACAAGGTACATATATGCTCATCGCTTCTCTTATAGATCTTGTTTTATCTATATGGATTGGATTAAAAATCGGAAAATTTGCAACTGGTCTAGCAAAAGACTTGCGTTCTGATTTATTTCATCATATACAACATTTCTCTACACAAGATTTTCAAGAGTTTGGGACTAGCTCTTATATCAACCGTACAACAACTGATGTACAAACATTAAGTCAAACTTTAGGATCTGCTATGCGACTAGCACTAACAGCTCCACTTGTTTTTATTGGATCTATTATTTTATCTATTCGGATTAGTTTAGGCTTATCTATTGTCTTAATGGTATCTATTCCAATTTTAGTTGTCTTTGTGTTCTTACTTGTGAGAGCTATTTCCAAAGATTTTACAAAACTTCGTCAATTTACCGATAAAATGACACAAATTGTACATGAAGGCCTAACTGGTGTACGTGTTATTCGTGCTTTTAATAAAGATACATTTGAGCTAGAACGTTTTAATACAATCAATACCAATTATAAACAACTACTTTTTGATATAAATCTAAAATTCAGCTACATCATGCCTACAATGATGATTATGATTAATTTCTCAAATTTAGCAATCGTTTGGTTAGGTGGACAATTTATTCAAAATAACTCTCTCGATTTGGGAGATTTAATGGCAATTTTACAATACTCTTCTCTAGTACTTATTTCTTTAATGCTTTTATCTATGGTTTTCATTATGATTCCACAAGGTATTGTATCTGCCAATCGTATTAACTCTGTACTTGAACAAAAACCTGAACAAACTTTTTCTAATGAAAGAAAAGGATTGAGCAGTATCACACATGTTCAATTTGATAATGTATCGTTCAAATACGATGGTGCAGAGAAAAAAATGTTGTCAAATGTATCATTTGAAGCAAAAACAGGTGAAAAAATTGCCATTATTGGTTCAACTGGTGCAGGAAAATCTACATTGATGAATTTATTATTACGCTTTTTAGATGCCACAGAAGGTACCATTACTTATAATGGCACAAATATACAAGACTTTGAAGAAGTTGAGTTACGTCAACAACTTGCTTTAGTCCCACAAAATAGAAATCTATTTTCAGGTACTATCGCAGATAACTTACGTTTTGGGAACGAAAACGCGACAGAAGAAGAGATGATTAGCGCACTAAAAGCTGCTCAAGCATGGGAATTTGTTTCTAAATTAGACAACACATTATATGCACGTGTCGAACAAGGAGGAGAAAATTTCTCTGGAGGACAAAAACAACGTCTAGCAATTGCTCGAGCTTTGGTTAAAAAAGCATCTATGTTTATTTTTGATGACAGTTTTTCTGCTTTGGACGCTAAAACAGAATCCCAGTTACGTCAAAGTTTGAAACCTATTAATGAACAAGCCATTGTTTTTGTTGTTGCACAGCGTATTTCTTCTGTTACTGATGCAACAAAAATAATTGTATTAAATGAGGGAAATGTCGTTGGCATTGGTACACACGACGAATTAGCACAATCCAATACGGTTTATCAAGAAATTATGCGTTCACAATCAAACTTTGAGGAAATGGAGGATGTACAACATGGATAAAAAACAACATCAAAAAGCACTTTTACGTTTATTAACATATATGAAGCGCTATTCTTTAGCACTCGTTGCTATTATTATCATTACTATCCTGTCAGTCTTTATGGATGTACAACTCCCTAAAATTTTAGGAGGAGCTACCACACTGATTTTTGATAGCTTTTCACAAAATCAACAAGTCGACTTCAACGGATTATGGCAAATCGCTCAAACACTGATTATTTTGTATGTTCTTGCTGCAGCTTTGAACTTTTTAGGAAAATATATTTTATCCATTATTCAAGCGGATATTATGTATCGACTACAAAAAGAAGTTAAAGAAAAATTAGTACGTGTGTCTATTCGTTACTACGATGAAAACTCAAAAGGTGATTTACTGAGTCGTGCAACAAATGATATGCAAACTATTGATAATGCTCTCGGACAAATTACAACCCAAATTTTAACGTCTGTTTTTACACTAATTGGTATTGTTTATATGATGTTCACTATTCATTGGGGTATTGCTTTATTAGGTATTTTGGGTATTCCTTTATCTTCAATGGTTATTTCATATATTACAAAACATTCACAAGTATTATATGTTAAACAACAAAATCGTTTAGGCGCCTTAAACGGTTATATTGAAGAACATTATACAGGTCATGAAATTGTCAAATCGTTCAGTTATGAAGAACGTTCTATGGATAAATTTAAAGCCATGAATGACAAATTATACCAAGCTAGTTGGAAAGCACAATTTCTATCTGGCATGATGTATCCTATTTCTCGTCTTATTAACAATATAGTTTATGTCTTTATCGCTGTTATCGGCGGCTTGTCAGTTAGTGCGGGAGCTTTATCTGTCGGAAGTATTCAAGCTTTATTACAATATACACAACAACTAAGTCGTCCAATGGGAGATGTAGCAAATATGATTGGCTTAATGCAAGCTATGAGTGCTGCGTGTCAACGTGTCTTTGATTTACTAGATGCTCCCGAAATGGAAATGGAAGAAAAACCTGAATTACCAAAAGTTGACGGACAAGTTGACTTCGACCATGTATCGTTTGGATACAGTATCGACAAACCACTGATGAAAGATTTGAATATCCATGTGAAAGCCGGACAAACTGTGGCGATTGTCGGCCCAACAGGAGCAGGAAAGACAACTGTTATCAATTTGCTCATGCGTTTTTATGATATTACAGGTGGTAAAATTTTTATTGACGGACACGACATTTCAAACTATAGTAAACAATCGCTTCGTGATAATGTCGGTATGGTACTGCAAGATACGTGGTTATTTAACGGAACTATTCGTGAAAATATTCGTTACGCTAAACAAGACGCAACAGATGAAGAAGTAGTATCCGCAGCAAAACAAGCATTTGCTGATGATTTTATTCGTAAATTGCCACATGGTTACGATACAATCATCACCGAAGAATCCGATAATATCTCACAAGGGCAAAAACAATTATTAACGATTGCTCGTGCCATTTTAGCAGGACCGTCTATTTTTATTCTTGATGAAGCAACATCAAATATTGATACACGTACCGAAATGCAAATACAATCTGCAATGGATCATATTATGGCAAATAAAACATCCTTTGTTATTGCACATCGTCTATCAACTATTCGTGATGCGGATAAAATCCTTGTGATGCAACAAGGAAATGTTATCGAGCAAGGAACACATGACGAATTATTACAAGCAAATGGATTTTATGCCGGACTATATCGTGCTCAATTTGAACAGTAGTGCTAATATAAAGAAAGCGAAAAAATGGCTCTTTATCAACTCATGTTGGTAAAGAGCATCGTCAAAAGAACGGCTAACCTAAAAGTCAAAACAAAGACGAGGTAGGGTCAAAAAATCATGACACGATAAATTTAGCTTTTTGAAAAATATGATGACATCAAAACTAAAGCGGAGAAAACAAACAGCCTAACACTGTTTGTTTTCTCCGCTTTTATCATATACTGACTTTTGGGTCAGCCTTTATTTTTTTGACCTAGTTTTATATGTAAAATTCTTCTACTAAGACGATTTAATGAAAAACATCAAAATAACGAGCGTATATTATACTGATACTGTTTGAAAATATCTTATATATTGACATAAATAAAAGATAGAGAAACATTTCAGTGATAAACTCACAAAAATATCACTCTATCTTTTTTATCATATTTTTTTCATCCTAGAATACTTTTGACTTACTCCCTAGGGAATTTTCTTGATATAAAAATAAAACTACTCATCAAAATAATCGAACTCATTACTAGCACTCTTTCTGTCAGCATCCATAATGACAAGCACAAAATGATATTCCTAGCAACCCAAGGATGTGGGTAAACTGTCCAAAACAACAGCGTTAAAACAATACCTACTATATAAATGATAAAGATACGTTTATATTTAAACGCTCGCTCCAAAACGGTGGCTTTGAATAATAGTAGATGTGCGAATATCCCGAAACAAAATAGTCCTCCGGTAATAATCAGCCCCACGGTATTTCCTCGTTGTACAAGAGTATTTATCTCTTCAACACAATATGGCGTGACGAATAAAAACGCAATATAAAAAAGAATAGATATATAATATCGATACAATCGCATGATACATCACTCCCTATAGAATTTTAAGAAAAAGGAAATTCGATTTTTATTAAATACGTTCCACTCATACCAGAAACTCTAGATACTGCTTCACTCCAAGCTCTTGGAGATAATGGTCCCCACAATCTAACATTATATCCCCAATTTAACGAATAGCTAAATGAATTAGTAGATACATCTGTTTGAAAAAGTTTTCCAGTACCCGAACCTGAGTGACATCCTACTTTTCTACTTATAAGATAATATATATCACCAGGTTTCCAACTACCGTAAATTCTATTCACTCTAATTTTTTCATTATTAGAACTTACATCATAATCAACATATAGTTCAGCTTTGACCCCTGCGATATACTTACTACTTCCATCAACATCTCTATCTTCACCAATGGTGTTTTTTTCCAACGGTATTTCAATTTCGTAACCAGCTGTATATGATTTTCTAGCAAACGTACTTAAAGTCTGTTTATGTGTAACATTAAGCACTTTTACTTTATCACTTGTTAACTCTATTTTATCTCCTACCTGACGCAACTGTAAATCATCTACATTTACAACAGTAACATCTAAATTTTGGATATTAAAATCTGCCTCTTCTGCACTGACAAACCCAAAATTTATAAATAATAAAATAATCAAAAACGTAACAACACTTATCACTTTTTTCATAATATTTCCTCCTTTTATCATTAAATAAAGTTCTATAATCTAATCCAATAAAATATCCCCATTTTTGTACCTATAACAATTTCTATAGTACATTTTATCCACATCTTTTTATTATATTATTATTATTTTAACTTTTTTTATAATTTTGTCAACGCTTTAATTTTAATCTTTTAGAAATGGTTGACCTTAAATATATACGATTAAACGTGTGCTGTCTTAACAGTCAGCACATAAAGAGAACCACCACTATTTATATGCGAGGTGTCTTTTTGAAAACGCTAGTCTAATACTATTTTTTATAACAATTGTCTTTTTATCTCTACAAATACGGCTAACCTAAAAGTCAAAATAAAGACGAGGTAGGGTCAAAAATCATGACACGATAAATTTAGCTTTTTGAAAAATATGATGACATCAAAACTAAAGCGGAGAAGACAAACAGCCTAACACTGTTTGTTTTCTCCGCTTTTATCATATACTGACTTTTGGGTCAGCCTGTATCATCACATTTTCTCTTTAGTCTACTTTCAAAATGATAACTTTTAAATAGTTCGATAATTCAACTTGTTTTAAAGTCGTAAAATCTTCTGGTAGCCTAAATACTTTTTCAATCGTATAGGCTCTTTTTAGTCGTTTAAAGGCTTTATCAATCATTGCAACAAAATCTGTATATGACACATTTGAGGCATTTGTTGATGCAACAATGTAGCCATGTTTTGATGTTATATGAATGGCATCTTCGAGTAATTCTGTATAATTTTTTGCCACAGAAAATGTTCTTTTCTTCGTTCTGGCAAAACTTGGTGGATCCAGTACAACCCAATCAAATACTAACTCTTTTTTCTTCGCATATTTGAAATAATCAAAAACATCCATAACATATAGTTTTTGAGAATCCATGGACAAACCATTCACATCAAATTGTTCTGTCGTTTTTTCAATACTTCGTTTCGCTACATCCACACTTGTCGTCTGACTTGCTCCACCAACAGCGGCCGCAACCGAAAATGCTCCTGTATAACTAAAAGTATTCAATACCGATTTACCTCGACATTTTTCTTTTAAATATGCTCTTACTTCTCTTTGATCTAAAAAAATTCCGGTCATTAAACCGTCGTCCATATATGTCGCAAATTTTACACCATTTTCTTCAATGATTAATCGCTCAATAGGTTGGCCAGTGACAAAACGTGATACAAATAGAGGATTCTCATATCTCAATTTTTCATAAACAGATTGGCACTCTGTCACAACTTTTAAAAAGACTTCTATAATTATATCCGCATAAGCATAAATCGCTTGCGTATACCATGAAAAAACTGCAACTCCCTCATACATATCAATCGTAAATCCTCCTAATCCATCTGCTTCCCCATTATACAAACGATAAGCAGTAGAAGAAATCACCAAAGATTGTTTTCGTTGATACACCTTATACAATAAATTTTCAAAAAAACTAGCGGATAGTGTTTCTTTTGGGTTTTGACTAAAGACAAATCCAATCCCTTTGTTCTGCTTCCCTAATAATGCTTGTGCAACGAATTGTTGTCGCTCATCGTACAAAGCCACTACTTTTCCCTCTGCAAATGATATAGAAGAAAAGTCTTTTTCTACTAATAAAGGGTTACCTCTTTTTATTTTTTGAGCACTTTGTCGTGTGATATAAGCTTTTTCCATACTATTCCTTTCTTACTCTACACATTTTTATCATAAAAAAGCACGATACTAAGTACCGTGCCTTTGTCATTATCCCCAAACACTTTCCAACACATTCGTTTGATCTCTATCTGGACCAACAGAAAATGTTGAAATACGTACACCAACTAATTCTGATACACGACGTAAATATTGACGTGCATTTTCTGGCAAATCTTCTAATGTACGGCAACTTGTAATGTCTTCAGACCAACCCGGTAACACTTCATACACAGGTGTACACTCTGACAATTCTTTTAAACTTGCTGGATAGTGTTCAATTCGTTCGCCATTTGCTTTCTCATAAGCAACACAAATTTTAACTTCATCTAAACCACTTAAAACATCTAAACAGTTTAAAGATAAATTCGTAATACCCGATACACGTCTTGCATGACGCATCACAACACTATCAAACCATCCAATACGTCTTGGTCGACCTGTTGTTGTTCCATACTCACGACCAATTTCACGGATACGATTTCCGACTTCATCAAATAATTCTGTTGGGAATGGTCCATCTCCTACACGCGATGTGTATGCTTTACAAACGCCAACAACTTTTGTGATTTTTGACGGTCCAACACCACTACCAATGGTTACACCACCAGCTACCGGATTAGATGATGTCACAAATGGATATGTTCCTTGGTCAATATCTAACATGACACCTTGGGCACCTTCAAACAATACACGTTTACCTTGATCCAATGCATCATTTAAAATTACAGATGTATCACAAACATATTGTTTAATTTGTTGTCCATATTCATAATATTCTTCAAATATATCTTCAAATTTTAATGGTTCTGCTTGATATAATTTTTCAAATAATCTATTTTTTTCTTCTAAATTCGTACGTAAACGTTCTTCAAATATTTCTTTATCTAATAAATCTGCCATACGAATACCGATACGAGCTGCTTTATCCATATAAGCAGGTCCAATCCCTTTATTCGTTGTACCTATTTTATTATCACCTTTAGATTGTTCTTGTAATGTATCTAATAAAATGTGGTACGGCAAAATCACATGTGCACGAGAAGAAATACGTAAATTTTTTGTATCAACATTTCTTTCTGCTAAATATGCTAATTCTGTTACTAAAGATTTAGGGTTTACAACAACTCCGTTCCCAATAACACTAATCTTTTCTGGATAAAAGATACCTGATGGAATGAGATGCAATTTATACGTAACACCACCAAACTTAATTGTATGTCCTGCATTATCTCCACCTTGATAACGTGCGATAACCTCTGCATTTTCACTTAAAAAGTCGGTAATTTTACCTTTTCCCTCATCGCCCCATTGGGTTCCAACAACTACTACTGATGCCATAATTTACACCCTTCCTTAGAGTAAACAGATTTATTTACTTCTTCGATTTTTTATGTTTCCGCAAAAAAGTACAGCACATGAGAAATCCTATTTATAGCTGCTTCCTTCCGGATCTGACTCGGTTCATAAGCTTCTCATTGCCGTACTTCGATATTATAACAAATTCTTTTTTATTTTTCCACTAAGAATACAGGATTTCTCTAAATTTTCTTTTTAATCATCTATTTGACAGAAAAATCCGACTATTTTTGTCGAATTCAAGAATTCTTAAAATAATACATAAACATTCATTTCTATAACCCATTTATATACTACGACAAGTAAAAATCGAAAATACACTTTTGACTAATAAATACCTTTGATACCGCATTATTATCTATGAAAGGAAATAAGGTTCCAACTGTTCTGATAAAGCAAATAAAATGTCTTCTCGCCCTTTTCTAGCCGTCAACTGTACACCAAGTGGTAATCCGTTTTTGGTTTGATATATCGGTAAACTAATAGCAGGTTGTCCCGTCAAATTGGCCTGTTGGGTAAAAGGTGTTAATGTTAATCCTTTTAAAAACATCTCCCAAACAATATCTAATTTTCTTTTAGTAGATGTCGTACTTTCCACATCATTTGCCATTTTTTCAAACAATTTATGTTGTATACCATATTCTGTTAGTTTAGGCGCTACATCTGCTGTACTTGGTTGCAAAAACACATCATATTCTTCATGAAAATCAGTCACTACCGCTGCAGCACTGTCCCAACAAGATAGAGCTTTTGTATAATCACTCGCTAGTAAATCTTTACCTGATTGATAAATAATCCATGCCATTATATTCATATCCTCTCGTGTTAAAGGACGCTTTAAAGACATTTCCATATCGCAAAACATCGCTGCTGTTTCTGCACTATTCATCATATAATAACTTTGCATCAATCCAATACCGTCTAATTTAGGTGTTGCTTCTTCTACAATACAACCCAGTTCTTTTAGCATTTGTACTGTATAATAAACAGCATTTTTCGCAGCATCCGAAACCGGTGTTCCTACCGGTGACTTGGTGCTATATGCAATTTTTAAAGGCTTAATCATAGGTAGCTCTTTATTTAAAGGCAAGGTAAAGGGACTTTCCCACTGTTCTGTTTGAAGTGCATAGAATAAGTCTTTTGTATCTCGTACGCTTTTTGTAATAGCAAAATGAATAGATGCTCCTTGCCACCCTCGGTAACTAAATGGTCCAACAGGAATACGCCCTCTGCTCGGCTTTAGTCCGATTGTACCTGTCCAACTAGCCGGAATACGAATTGACCCTCCTCCGTCACTTGCCAGAGCCAAAGGAATCATATCACCGGCAACCGCACTAGCAGCACCTCCACTGGAACCGCCCGCATGTCTTGTCATATCAACAGGATTTCTTGTCGTACCATATAACATATTGTCTGTAAAATTAGTAAATCCAAACTCTGCTGCGTTTGTTTGCCCAATCACAATAAATCCTAATTCTTCTATTTTTTTAACGAGATTGTCTGTATGATTAGATACATTGTTTTGTAACAAAGAACTACCACATGTATTAAGTTCTCCTTTTAGATTTTGTCCTAAATCTTTTAATAAAATAGGCACACCTTTATACATTGTCTTAGATAATGGTCTTGTCTGTATTTCATATAAAGCTTTATCGTATCGTGTGCGCACAACAGCATTTAATTGTGGATTGATATTCTCTATCTTTTTTATCGTTTCTAATAACAGTTCTTCAGCAGATATAGCACCTTTTTGAATTTGTTTTGCCCAATATAAAGCATCTTCCATGTTTATTCCTCTTTTACTGTATAATGACTCTGTGATGCTTTTTATTTTAAATGAAATTCGTTTATTTCTCTAGTTTTTTAATCAATAGACCTCGTATACCTAAACAAATACATACACTACCAATAACCAATAAATACACAGCATTATGCTCTCCTGTTTCTGGTAGGGCATCGTCTTGTTTTTGTGTCGTTTCTTCAACTGTTTGAGTTGTTTCTTCTGTTGCTTCTTTCTCAAAAGACTGTTCTTGCGAATTAGTATCCGTATGTTCAGCAAGTAAAGCACCTTTTTCTTTTTGAGAGTAATCAAAAATTTGTTCCATTACTACATATTTCCCCTCATCAAGAGCATCTAAATTTACTTTATCTAGCGCAACAGATAGACTGCCTTTTTCATCTACCGAATAAATTTTCTCTGTCGGCTCAACAACAATATCTTCTTTACCAAGTGGTGTTATCCATGTTTTGACAAGTACTTCCCCTTGTTTAAACCCCTCATAATTGATTGTATCAACATAAGTATCATCCACTTTATTCACATACGTTTGAATCTTCGGATGTAGTGCATACACCGTTTGATCTTGATTTTTTAAATCAAGATGCGTTGTAATCAACACATCATTCAAATATAATTCATCTGCATATATAACTGTATCTTCATACCCTTCAAACTCGAAGGACTGTTCGTCTTGAGTACCGTTCGCAACAAATGAACGACGTTGTTCTTTCAATACTTTACCTGATGTATCAAGCTGTTTTACTACAAGCATATATGTTTTATCTTTCACTAAATTGGATAGCACAACAGCTTCTACATGTTTCTCAAATGGATAACTTTGTTTTTGATGATACATCGTTGTCGCTTTCGACTGTATGGTTGGTTGTTTATCGTCTACAATCGTGATAGTGCCCAATTCATCAGAATAGACTTCTGGATTTAACAAAAATCCATCTGGTGCTTTGACTTCTTTAATTGTATAGTGCTTTTCTATATTTAAATTTGAAAATGTAACATTCCCATTTTCGTCTGTTTCTAACATATCGATTAATTGATTCCCTTCATAGACACCAATGTTTGCCCCTTGTAATCCTTTGCCATTACGATCCACTTTATGTACGACAACATCTTTCTTTTTAATTAAATTCAAGCGAACGGTTGAAAATCTCTCCGTGTCTAATTTAAATTTTCCTAATGTTTGCGAATGCTCTCGCTGATAAATAAATGACATACCATGATGTTGTGGTTGTTTTTCTTGGTAAAACGATAGTATCGTTGTATTAGCAGAGGAAGTTGGTGTTAATATTAAGCGATTATCAATACGTTCTATCTTCCACCCTTCAATCTGCTCTGGAATAATCAACTGAGACACTAAACCATTCAAATCCTCAAGTACAGCACGTTCTCCTAAAGTTACTGTAACAGTTTGATTATGCCAACTTGTATATTTTTTGTACTGTTCGATTTTCTTTGTCACATTTTCTTTAAACTGTTGATACTCTTCTAAAGAAAGTGTACCTGTTACTTTTGCAATGCGATACCCTAAGTTTTCCCAAACAAGCATTTGTGTATAATGATAGTGTTTATCGGATACTTGGATGGCATACCCAAAATATGTTGTTAAAGACAATTTTTCTTTTAAAGAAGCATCAATCTTTTTTTGTTTCTCTCCTGTAATAATCTCTTCATTTGAGAACACTTTCGTCTGATACTCTTTTCCGTTTACTAATGTTGTGGGATCTAAACAAAATAACACATCATCATCTGAAACTAAAACATCATCATAACTCAATGCTGTATGAAAATCCTCCTCTTCCACATACACAACTCCAGATTCTTTGGAATCTCTCATCGTCACAACTGTATCTGTTGCAAATACTTGCGTTGAACAAAACACACTCAACAAACAGACACCGATCATTAACCATTTTTTCATTGTTTTCCTCCTTCATGTTTTCTATTATGTATATATGCCATTTCAACTCTTTTTTGCACAAAAAAACTACATTTTTCAATGTAGTTTTTCATCTATTTATTTCACATGAATGGTAATTGCATCTTGTTTTAACCCGATTTTAACATGACTGTCTTGTCGAATTGTTCCATCCAAGAGCTTTTCACTCAATTTATCTTCAATCTCTTTTTGGATAGCACGCTTAATTGGACGTGCTCCATACTCAATATCAAATCCGTCTTTCGCAATTTTTTTGATGACGCTTGATGATACACTGACAGTTGCACCTAAGTCTTCTAAACGTTTCAATGTATCTTTCATCAATAATTTAACAATTTGATATACATGCTCTTGTTCAAGTGAATGGAATACAACAATTTCATCAATACGGTTTAAAAACTCTGGACGAACAACTTTTTTCAATTCATCACGAATCGTTTTTTCCATAGCCATTTGGTCTTGACTAACTGCAGCACCAAACCCTACTTTTTTCTCATCACGTAATAATGTTGCACCAATATTAGATGTTAAGATTAAAATTGTATTTCTAAAATCAACTCGTCTACCTTTTGCGTCTGTAACATATCCATCGTCTAAAATTTGCAACAAAATATTAAACACATCTGGATGTGCTTTTTCCATTTCATCAAATAAAATAACAGAATATGGTTGACGTCTCACTTTTTCAGTCAGTTGTCCCCCCTCATCATATCCGACAAACCCAGGAGGCGAACCAATAAATCGACTCGTACTATGTCTATCCATAAACTCAGACATGTCCACTCGAATCATTTTATCTTCACTACCAAATAAAATATCTGCAAGAGCTTTTGCTAATTCTGTTTTCCCTACACCTGTTGGCCCTAAAAATAAAAATGAACCAATCGGTTTTTTTGGATCTCCCATACCACTCTTAGATCGTCTTATCGCTCTGGAAACAGCACTAACCGCTTTATCTTGCCCAATGACACGTTTATGCAATTCTTTTTCCATTCTCAACAAACGTTGACTTTCTTTTTTCTCCAATTCTGTAACGGGTACCCCTGTCCAAGACGACACAACTTGAGCAATATCTCTTTGACTTAGTACCGGTATTTTTTTAACTGTTTCTTTTTGTTTTTCTTGCTTTTTCATCGTCGACACAAGTTGTTTAAACGACGCACCTGCTTGTTCAAAATCTTTTGCCGATAATTGTTGTTGAATGGTATCCTCTAAAATAGCTGTTGGTTCTTCTTTTTGATTTTGACATAAATCAAGTATCAATTTAGAGGCTGCTTCATCAATCAAGTCAATGGCTTTATCTGGTAATTTACGATCAGAAATATAACGGGAAGATAAGTAAACAGCTTCTTTAATGACATCTGCAGGAATGGATACCCCGTGATACTGCTCAAACTCAGAAATAATCATGTTCAACATATCAAATGTTTTTTCAGGGGTTGGTTCATCAATAGATACTGGTGCAAAACGTCTTTCTAAGGCAGCATCTTTTTCAATATTTTTTTGATATTCTGAAAATGTTGTTGCCCCAATAATTTGAATTTCCCCTCTAGCTAGAGCTGGTTTCAAAATATTTGCTGCATCTACTGAACCTTCTGATCCACCTGCACCGACTAACATATGAATTTCATCAATAAATAAAATAATATCGCCACTAAACAAAATTTCATCAACGATACGTTTCATACGTTCTTCAAACTCACCACGATATTTTGTTCCTGCTACCAAACTACCTACGTCTAGGCTAAGTAGTCTTTTTCCTTGTAACGATTTAGGTACTTCTTGGTTAACTAATAAATTTGCCAAAGCTTCAATGACTGCTGTTTTTCCGACACCAGGTTCGCCAACTAAAACAGGATTATTTTTATTTTTACGAGAAAGCACTTGTAAAATACGTCTTGTTTCCGTTTCTCTTCCAATAATTTTACTAATTTTTCCCGCAACGGCTTGTTCTGTTAAATCTCTTGTTAAAGCATCTAAAACAGGCGTTTTACTTTGTTTTTTATCCTCTAAATCACCTGTTTTTTCATTGATTGAAAAACCAATTTCACGATAAATATCTTTGACTAATCGTTGAACATCTACTTTTAAACGATTTAAAATTTGTGTAGCTTTTACATCTTCGCTCAATATTCCTAATAATAAATGTTCTGTCCCTACTAAATTGGACTGCAATCTTTCAGAGATTTCTAAAGCATTGTCTAAAATACGATTCATTTTAGCTGAATACGTGACATTTTTGACATTTACACTTGTATCCATATTCACATCAATACAATTTGCCACATCTTCAACAGATACGTAACGATTTAAAACACTTCCTGCAATACTATTTTTTGTCATCACTAAAGCTAATAACAAATCTTCAGATCCGATAAACGCATGTCGTGACCTTCTTGTTTGCTCTTTTGCAAGAGCTAATACATCTAAACTAAGTTGTGTAAATTTATTTTCCATACTATTCTTCACTCTCATTATATTGGTATCGTAATTGTCGTAATTGACTTTTTAATAAATCTGCTCGTAATTGATCATCATTGTCTACATGAGATTGTAGCATATCACGTTCAAGACTTGCTTGAATCAATAACATTTCTCGCTTTGTTAACACTTGCTCATGATGTAACTGAGAAATGACTTTAACAGCTTCATTCATAGACAATGAATTAGACAACGTGCTTAGTAACGCATCAATAATATGCGTATGGCAAAAATCTAGTTTGCTAATACGAACATATCCAGCACCCCCACGCTTACTTTGGACAATGTATCCTCTATTTTGTGTAAAACGTGTTTTAATCACATAGTTAATTTGTGAGGGCACGCACTCAAACAAAGTCGCAAGTTCATTTCGCTGAATAATCACATGATTGTCATTCACTAAAAAATCTTTTAAATAATTTTCAATAATATCACTTATATTTCGTTTACCTTGCATCTTTATTGACCTTTCTTGACCTTTTGATTATTTTACGACAGGTTTTTAAACTTTGCAAGCACAGTAACTTTTTGTACGTAAAAAACTCAGTACAGAACAATATTGCTTTGCACTGAGTAATGGCTATTTAAAATGTATAGATTATTTGTCTAAAATCAGTTTAGAAAATTGAATAATTATGAAAAATATGAATATTAACTAATTAGACTTATCGTTATTATAAATCTCATCGTAAGTAATATCTTCCTCATTATTGCTAATTCGTACACTTCTATCCATAGCTGTATAAGAAGATTTTTCTATATATCCTTGTATATCATAAACTGAATATCTGCCTATTACTTCAAAACGTAAAAATACTTTCCCGTCAGAACCCATAATATGAGAAAAACTTGTATTTACAGTACCGTTATATACTCTACTAGCAACAGAGTCAGAACCTCCATACCAATTATACTTTTCTAATGATACTAAAAATCCAGCAACACTATAATTTACATAGCAACTCACATTTTGTTTATAGTGAATAATCGCTATTTCTCCTTTGTTAAAATAAGCTTCTCCATTAGAATGTGTACTTTTAATTGCTTTTCCACTATATGTTACAACATACCCACCAGCTTCAGCAATAGACACGAAAAACCCTAAAAAAATACACATTTTATATTTTTCTACTCTTTATTTGTGAATATGTTCTGTAAAATAAATACATAACATATCCTGTAGATACCAATGTAACAAAATGATTTAATAAATAATCATCTCTTATAAATTCTATGTTTCCAAACAGTATATTTCTAATGAAAACAAAGTAAATAAATATTAAAAAAATGATTGTATTATAGTAACATTTCGTTTTTAATCTAATTTGTCTATAAAATACACTATCGTATAACAAAGATGTCACAATAAATGCAAACAAAAAGTAAAGCGGTAAAACAATCCCCGCATCCATTCGATATGTTTGCATTAGCCACATATATAGAGGACGAAATGTATAATACAGATAATTTGAAAAAAATGATACATATAACTCTTTCGCAACAAATAAAGAGATAATAAACACACCTAAACAAAATATAATTTTTTTAACATTCATTGTTTCTCCTCCCTTACTTCTTTTATTCAAAAATTGATATATGAAAATGATAGATATTCTTGATACATTTTAGATACACTGACATTACATTGCTATATGTTTTTACAAAAATTACCATATATTTATCCGGCTTTATTTTTGTTTTCATTTATCCTTAAATAATATATACAATATTTCCGATCCCTCCTTTTTTCACATTGCTTCATTTAAACAAATAGCAATTTATAACAATTATAGAATACAACAATAGTTATCTTTTGTGTAAAAATGTCGCAAAAGTGACATTGCTATAGCACTTTTGCGACATTTTGGATCTAGATATTTCATTTGAGGAACAACATCATTTAACACAAACAACAAATAGTTAAAAAATAATTTTCCGTCAAATTGTGTTGACGGAAAATCAAAATATCTCATATTTTCATGAATTGTCTTTTCAAACTCTATTTTCATCATATATAAAATAATATATCATCTCGACAATATATTTTTATATTACCGAAGTGCTTTGCTGCCAATATCTTGTCTATAAAAAGTTTGCGGAATTGGGTTTTCTGATAAATATGTATAAACCTCTTGCTGTGCTTCTTTGACAGTTTGAGCCGTTGCGGATACTAAGAAAATACGACCTCCACTTGATACATATTCTCCGTTTTTCTCGGTAACACCAGCAGCAAATAATTCCATTGATGTATGTTGAGGAACTGTTAGAGTTCCTAATGGTAAGTCTTTTACATAAGCACTTGGATAACCGTTTGCTGCCACAACAACACCTAGTGTTATACCTGATTGACGCCATTCAATAGTTGGCTCTTTATCTTCTAAAATATCGGTAATAATCTCTACAAAATCACTTTTTAAACGTTGCAAAACGACTTGTGTTTCAGGATCTCCAAAGCGTGCATTAAATTCGATAACTTTTATTCCGTTTTTTGTCATCATCAATCCTGCATATAAAACACCTGTATATGAAGCTCCCTCTAATACTAACCCATCAATAATAGGTTGTACGACATGCATCATCACATCATCAATAACCGTTTGGTCAAATTGTGGCACCGGAGAGTATGCCCCCATACCTCCTGTATTGGCACCTTTATCATTATCATAAGCACGTTTATGGTCTTGTGAGATACCCGCAAACCAAGCTTTTCGACCTTTGACAAAACTAAATACGGAAAATTCTTCTCCTTCTAAATACTCTTCAATGACAACTCTAGCAACATCATTGTCATTTGTATATGAGCCGTCGATGAGCATTAAGGATAGAGCATCTAGCGCTTCTTGCTCTGTCATCGCAACCACGACACCTTTTCCAGCTGCCAATCCGTCTGCTTTAATAACAATCGGCACTCCTTTTTCAAGGCAATAGGTTTTTGCTTTTTCAAAATCTGTAAAGGTTTGCGATTGTGCTGTTGGCACATTGTATTTTTTCATCAATTCTTTCGCAAAGTCTTTAGAATATTCAATCTTTGCAGCACGTTGACTTGGGGAAAAAACCAATAACCCCTCTTGTTCAAACGCATCACTGACACCATGAAACAGCGGTAATTCCGGCCCAATAAATGTCCATGAAATTTCATGCTCTTTTGCGAATTGAACCAGTGCTTGTTTATCTGTTTCTGAAATATCTACACAAACAATGCCGTCTTGTGCCATTCTTGGATTTCCTTTTGCACAATATACCGTTTTTACTTTTGGTGAACGAACAATCGCTTTTGCAATTGCGTGCTCTCTACCACCACTACCAATCACTAATATATTCATGAGTTTTCCCTCTACATCTTAATGTCTAAAATGTCTTATATCTGTTTTTAACATCGCTATATGATGCTCATTTGCCACATTCACAGAATCATCATCTTTAATACTACCACCCGGTTGTATAATGGCACAGATACCATACTCCGACGCCAACGTTACTGTATCAGACATAGGGAAAAAGGCATCACTCGCCATAACCGCTTTAGACAAATCCATACCACTTTGTTTGGCTTGCTCTAAAGCAATTTTTGCTGCACCAACACGGTTCATTTGCCCCGCACCAATACCTAATGTTTGTTTAGCATCTGAAATAACAATCGCATTTGATTTCACATGTTTCACAACTTTCCACGCCAATAACAACGCTTTTTCTTCCTCCAAGGTTGGTTTTCTTTTTGTCATGACGCTAAATGTTTCTGGCTCATCAAGATGATTGTCTTGTTCTTGAACCAATAAACCACCTAAAACAGACACGTACTCTAATTCATTCGTATGCATTTCCTCAAAAGGTAGTGCTAATAAACGAATATTTTTCTTTTGTGTTAAAATCTCAAGTGCTTCTTCATCATAAACAGGAGCAATAATAATTTCTAAAAAGATTGTATGTAATTGCTCAGCAACACGTTTTGTGACTGGTCGATTTAACACAACAATACCACCAAATATAGAAACCGGATCTGCTTGATAACAGCGTTCAAATGCTTCTTCAATCGTTTCTCCAACACCAACACCACAAGGATTCATATGTTTCAACGCAACAGCAACAGGTTCGTTAAACTCTCTAGCAATGCGAATAGCAGCATCTGCATCTTTAATATTATTATAAGACAATTCTTTTCCATGTAATTGTGTTGCATTTGCTATGGAAAAACGCTGTGGAAGAACTGTTTCATAAAACAAAGCTTTTTGTTGACTATTTTCACCATAGCGTAATGTTTGTTTTAAATCATACGTTATTGTTAATGTTTCAGGTGTATCTTGTCCAACTTGTTTTGTCATATAATCAGCGATTAACGCATCATAACTCGCCGTGTGTCTAAAAACTTTTGCCGCCAATGTTTGTCGTGTTTCAAAACGTGTATTCCCGTATTCTTTCCATTCGCTTAAAACAGTATCATAATCTGCTGGATCTACTAAAACTGTCACATCTACATGATTTTTTGCAGCTGAACGTAACATACTAGGTCCGCCTATATCAATATTTTCAATAGCATCCGCATAGTGTACATTAGGTTTTAAAATTGTTTGTTTAAATGGATATAGATTTACCACAACAATATCAATATACGAAATACGATGCTCTTCTAAAGCATTTGTATGCTCTTGACTATCACGTCGCGCCAATAATCCTCCATGAATGACTGGGTGTAATGTTTTAACACGTCCGTCTAACATTTCAGGAAAACCCGTAACCTCTTCAATCCCAATCGTCTTAATTCCTTCTTCTTCAAGAACTTTTTTTGTTCCTCCTGTTGAGATAATCTCAATACCTAATGATACAAGTGCTTTGGCAAACGGGACAACTCCTGTTTTATCTGATACACTAATCAATGCTCTTGTCATACGTTTCTCCTTTCATCATTTCTTTTATTTTGATAATACATTTGTATCGCTTTAGGATACAGACGATGCTCTACCGCGTGGATACGTTCCTCTAAACTTTCCAATGTATCCGTTTCAAAAACAGGGACACGTTCTTGTAAGATAATCTCTCCTGTATCAATTCCCTCATCGACAAGATGTACCGTCACACCAGTTTGTGAGACACCAGCACTAAACGCATCTAAAATACCTTGCTTCCCTTTAAATTCAGGCAAGTAAGCTGGATGAATATTCAAAATATGTTGTGAATATTCATCCAATAATGTTTGTCCAATGATTTTCATATACCCTGCTAAGATAATATAATCAATATGATATAATGCTAGTATGTCTAAAATAGCTTTTTCATAAGCTTCTTTGGAATCATACTCACTTAATGCAATATGATAATATGGAACAGAAACCTGTTTAGCACGTTCTAATACATACGCATCTTTTTTATCACAAATGACACAACTAATATGTGCTTTTAATATTCCTTCCTGTATAGCTTGGTACAAAGCAGAAAAATTAGAACCATTACCACTTGCAAAAACAGCTAAATTCATAAAATAACCTCTTGTGATGATAATGTTTGTGAATAGTTCTCTTTAGAAACAACATCGCCTATGACATACGCTGGTGTGTCAAAAGTTCCCAAAAGATGTAGAACATCTTGCACGCTTTCTTTAGGGACAGCAACAACCATACCGATACCTAAATTAAATGTATTTAGCATCGTTTCTTGAGTGTATTTCCCTAAACGTTGCATAAGAGTAAAAATCGGTAATGTTTGAAAAGAATTCATGTGAATACGTGCGGTCATTGCATCTGGGAGCATGCGTGGAATATTTTCAAGAAATCCTCCACCTGTAATATGTGCCACTCCGTGTACAAATCCTTTTTGATGCAAGGCAAGAATTTCTTTCACGTAAATGCGTGTAGGTTCCAATAAAACATCGCCCAATGTTTTCTCACCCAACTCATCAAAATGACTTTCATACGTATATTGATTATCTTTGAAAAAAAGTTTTCTAACAAGCGAATAGCCATTGGAATGAATACCACTAGAACCTAAGCCAATTAGTACATCACCTATTTGTACATTCTCTTTATGAATTAACTGCTCTTTTTCTGCGACACCCACCGTAAATCCTGCTAAATCAAAATCTTCTGGATCATACATATCTGGCATTTCTGCTGTTTCACCACCAATTAAAGCAGCCCCTGCTATTTGACAACCTGTGGCAACACCCGACACAATTTGTTCGATAATCTCTGGTTTATTTTTACCAACGGCAATATAGTCTAAGAAAAATAGTGGTTCTGCTCCTTGAGCAACAATATCATTTACACACATCGCCACACAGTCTATTCCGATTGTATCATATTTTTTTTGCTGAATCGCTAACAATAACTTTGTTCCTACGCCATCTGTTCCAGAAATGAGAACAGGATTTTTATACTGTAAACTTCCTAAATCAAATAGCCCTCCAAAACCACCTAAAGCACCCATAATACCACTGCGGTTTGTTTTTTGAACATGCTTTTTAATTCGTTCGACAACTTCGTATCCGGCATGCACATCGACACCGGCTTCTTTATATGCATTCGACATGATGTATTCCTCTACTTTCTTTTTTCCAAAAAGGCTTGCTGAATGGGTGTTAATTTGCGATAAAACTCTTCTTCATAATCATATAAACCTGCACAGTAATCACCATTAAAACAATCCATACATAAGCCTCCGTATAAATCATCTACCTTTAATCCAATGGATTCAATCAATCCCTCTTCACTTAAAAAGCCTAATGAATCTGCACCAATAAACACACGCATTTCTTCAAGTGTTTGATTGGCAGCAATTAATTCACTTGATGTTGAAATATCAATACCGTAATAACTCGGGAAAAGTAATGGTGGTGCAGCAATACGTACATGCACTTCTTTAGCACCTGCTTCTTTTAATAATCGTACAATACGTTGGCTAGTTGTTCCTCTAACAATCGAATCATCAACCATGACCACCGATTTCCCCCCTACGATACTTTTTACAGCAGATAATTTTAATCGTACACCTTGTTCTCTTAGTTCTTGTGTTGGTTGAATAAATGTACGCGCTATGTATTGGCTTTTAACTAATCCCATTTCGTATGGCAAACCACTTTCTTCTGCATATCCACTTGCCGCAGATAAAGAAGAATTTGGTACTCCAATCACAATATCCGCTTGTGGTGTTGGCCACTCGTGCGCAAGACGTCTACCTGTTCTTTTTCTAGCTGCATGTACATTGATACCTGCTATATTAGAATCGGGTCTTGAAAAATAGACATATTCCATTGCCGCAATAGCATGACGATTTTTTTCAATATATGATTCGACACGTAATCCGTCCTTTGTAATAATCACTATTTCTCCCGCATAAATATCTCGGACAAATTCTCCTCCCAAAATATCAATAGCACATGTTTCGCTTGCCAGGACATATGCCCCATTCTTTAACTTACCAACAACTAAAGGACGTAAACCATTTTCATCAACAGCTCCATACAAAGCGTCTTTTGTCAAAAGTAAATACGTGAATCCACCTTTAATACGACATAAACTTTCTTTTAACTGTGCTTCGAATGTTGCTTGCTTGCTACGGCGAATTAAATGAATTAACACTTCTGTATCAGACGTTGAATAAAAAACAGCCCCCTCTTGTTCTAGTTCTTTTCGCAATGTTTTACTGTTGATAAGATTACCATTGTGACATACACCAACTTCCATATCATAAAAGCGATGTAAAAACGGTTGAATATTACGTAAACTACTTCCTCCTGATGTAGCATAGCGTACATGCCCGATTGCTTTATCTCCATACATATCTAAATTTTGCTTATCTTTAAATACTTCAGCTAGTAGGCCTAATCCTCTATACCCAACCATTTTGTCATCATTCGATACAACAATACCTGCTCCTTCTTGCCCGCGATGCTGTAAACTGTGCAATCCAAAATAGGTCACTTCACTCGCTCGTGAATGTCCAAACACACCAAAAACACCACATTCTTCATTTAGATGACTACTCATGAGTTAATCTCCTTAACACTTCTTCGTACGCTTCCATAACACCACCTAAATCTCGGCGAAATCTGTCCTTATCAAACTTTTCTTGTGTTCCAACTTCCCATAATCGACATGTATCTGGAGAAATTTCATCTGCCAAAATAATTTGATTATTTTTTGTCTTTCCAAACTCAATTTTAAAATCAACCAATGTTAAATTAGCTTTTAAGAAAAATTCTTGCAAAAGCATATTGATACGTAAAGCTTGGAATTTGATAAAAGCTAATTCATCTTCTGTCACAATATGCAACGCCACGGCATGATCATCGTTTATAAGTGGATCTCCTAACGCATCATTTTTATAACTTAACTCAAATACGGGTTTTGCCAGTACTTGACCTTCAGGTAGACCGTATTTTTTCGCCATAGATCCTGCAACAATATTCCGAATAATGACTTCTAGAGGAATAATCGTCACATGTTGACAAATCTGATCCGTATCATTCACTTTTTCAATGAAATGTGTACGTACACCTGCATTCTCTAAATAATTAAAAATCAACGATGTAATCGTATTGTTTAAAACGCCTTTTTTCTCAAATTCTTCTTTTTTTATACCATTAAAAGCTGTTGCACTATTTTTATAATGAACATAAACTTTATCTGGTTCTTCACAAGAATACAGTTGTTTTGCTTTGCCCTCATACAATAAATTCATCATTTTTTCTCCTTTTTATATTTGAAGTATTGAACACCGTTTGTAAAAATATCTTGTCTACCTTTCAGTGTGTTTGTTTTATACAGTCCTTCACCATAACGTTCACTATGTCCCATTTTTCCTAAAACAAGGCCATTTTCACTCATCATTCCCTCTATCGCCAGTACTGAGCCATTTGGATTAAATTGTCCATGTTCACTTGCCAAACCATTAAAATCACAATATTGAAAAGCTACCAAATGTTTATACGCAGGAAGCATTGTACCAACTAATTTACCCTCTCCATGACTAAACATCACTTCGTGCATTTCATCTAATGTAAATCCTTGTGTCCATGGAGAATTCAGATTTGCAACACGCGTCCATGCAGATGTTGAAATATGATGATAACTATCATTACGATATAAGGTTAAATCGTCTTGAGTCACATCTCGAATTTCTCCATAAGGTATTAGCCCCGATTTAATTAAGGCTTGAAATCCATTACAAATACCTAAAATCAATCGTTTTTTTGCTAAATGTTGATGAATGGCTTCTTTTACTTTGGCATTTTTCAATACATTAACAATAAATTTTGCACTGCCGTCAGGTTCATCACCACTTGAAAATCCACCTGGAAACATAATAATATGCGATTCTTGAATGGCTTTAACAAAGGCATCAATAGATTGTTCAATATCATGCTCTTTCTTATTTCGTATCACAACTGTTTGTGTCATTGCACCCGCATCTTTGAATGCTTTTTCTGTGTCATACTCACAATTTGTCCCAGGAAAAACAGGAATCACCACTTTAACATCATCGACATACTCATCATAATAAATAGGCTCTTTTGGCAAAACAGAGATTTGTTCACAATGCCCTTTATCTTCATTTTGATAAAGTGGATAAATCGGATTTAATGTCTGTGTATAGGCTTTATATACTTCTTCAAACGAGAATGTTTCTCCATTGATAGAAATATCTTCACTAACATAGCCAAGTAAAGTAAATGGTAAATCTACGGTTGATTCCACCACCAATGACGCAGGCGTAAAATCTAAAATAGTATCGTGATTTACGGTAAATCCAACTCTATTGCCTAATGCCATTTTGATTAAAGAAGCTGCAACGCTGCCTTCTTCTTGTACGTACACAGATACGATGTGTTTATTTCGTATCGCTGTTTTGACATATTCATAATGCTCTATTGCTTTTTCTATATTTGGATAACCCCGTTCATCTTTTTCTACTGGTACATAATATAATTTATTTCCAATATTTTTTAACTCAGGTGTTATGATATGCTCTGTTTTGACTGGAGCACAAGCAAATGAAATTAGCGTTTCAACAACATTTAAATCATTAAACGTACCAGACATACTATCTTTCCCGCCAATACTTGCTCGTCCAATTTTATGTTGTGCTACAATACTACCTAATAAACTTTGTGTCACTTTGCCCCATTTTTCTGGAGAAGTTCCTAATTTTTCAAAATACTCTTGGAAAGAAAAATACAAACTTTCTTTATCTCCACCAACAGCATATATTTTTGCCACACTTTCTAAAACAGCATACATAGACGATAAAAACGGTGAATAGTGAGAAATTTTTGGAATAAGCCCATAGGTCAAAATTGTTCCTGTATCCCCAGTTGCATGTAGCACTGGTAAAGCTTGAACACTCGCTTGAACAGGAGTTAGTTGATGTTTCCCCGCAAAAGGCATCAAAACGGTTGTTGCTCCAATAGAAGCATCAAATCGTTGGGCTATCCCTTTTTGACAGGTCACATTTAAGTCACTTAATTCTTCTAAAACAGCTTCTTTAGAAAATGACTTATGGTTGAAAGGATTGTTCCCTTTATTATCAATCAACAGTGCATTTGCATGCTGTCTTACACCACTTGTTGCTAAAAAATCAGCACTCATATCCACGACTTTTTCAGCCCCATAATACATTTCCAAACGACGTTTATCAGTAATGGTTGCCACATGTGCATATTCAATATTCTCTTCTTCACATGCTTTCGTAAATACTTCATAATCACTTGGAGAGATAACGACCGCCATCCGCTCTTGAGATTCACTCGTTGCCAATTCTGTTGCATTTAATCCTTGATATTTAACAAGTACTTTATCTAATTGTATATGTATGCCCTCCGACAATTCTCCAATAGCAACACATACACCACCTGCACCAAAGTCATTGCATTTTTTAATCAATTTTGTCACATGAGGTTGTCTAAACAAACGCTGTAATTTACGTTCTTCAATAGCATTTCCTTTTTGCACTTGACTAGACGCTGTTTCTAAAGACTGGTTGGTATGCACCACACTTGATCCACTCGCACCTTGAATACCGTCACGTCCCGTTCTTCCCCCAATCAATAAAACCAAATCATCTTTCTTAGGTGTTTCTCGCTTAAAATCACCAACTTTAACAGCACCAACAACAGCACCAACTTCCATGTGTTTGGCAATATAAGAATCATCATACAACTCTCTTACAAATGTCGTTGCCAATCCAATTTGATTACCATAAGAAGAATTACCATGCGCTGTCCCTTTTGAAATATCAATTTGAGGTAATTTATGTGGTAAAGTTTCTTCTCGTTTTTGTAGAATATTGCCACTACCCGACACACGCATTGCTTGATACACATAACTTCTACCAGAAAGCGGATCACGAATAGCACCGCCAATACATGTACTAGCACCCCCAAAAGGTTCAATCTCACTCGGATGATTATGCGTTTCATTTTTAAACTGCACTAACCACTGCTCTGTGCGTCCATTGACTATATTCTCTGTGAAAAAAGAGCATGCATTGATTTCTTCACTTACTTCGATTTTTTTATCTTTTAACACCCGTACATGATACTTTCCGATAATGCTTGCCATATCCATTAGCGTTACTGGTTTACTGACCTGTAATGACTTTCTCATAGCCAAATAAGTATCGTACGCTTCTTGCATTTCTTTTTTAAACAGTGCCGATTGAATAGACACATCATCTAACACTGTTTCAAAGGTTGTGTGACGGCAATGGTCACTCCAATAGCAATCCAACACATAAATTTCTGTTTCTGTTGGATCTCTATGCTCCGTTCTAAAATAGGATTGGATAAACACTAAATCCTCAATCGACATCGCCAAAGACATCTCTCGTTTTATCTCTTCTAATTGTGCGGTATCAAATACATTAAATCCTGTCATATCCCTTAATGGTTTTGGCGTTGCATCAATCGAAAAAGACAGACAAGACATATCTTTGACACGGGCTTCAATCGGATTGACTAAAAATTGTTCAACTTTTAACAAATCATTCTCAGATAAACACTTATCAAACACAATAACCCTACCACTTCTAACAACAGCCTGTGATTGATTATCCAATAATGCAATACACTGCATCGCACTATCTGCTCTTTGATCGTATTGAGCAGGCAATGTTTCGTAAGCAAAATAATATCCCTCTTTTAATGTAAGTGTTTCGTACACATCATCAATCATCACTTCTGAAAAAACAGATTTCTTTGCCAATGAATATGTTGTTTCCTCAATATTGTATATATCATATACATGATATATTGTCGCTTGTGCCAATTCAAAACCATACATGTTATTCAGTTGTTGACATAACATAAATGATTCTTGATTATAACTTTCTTTTTTCTTTACAAAAATCCGTCTATCCATATACCCTCCCTAAAATACGAACTATTTATAAAACAACTTCTAATTATGTTCGTTTTTATCGTAACACATTATCGTTTTTTGTCAACTTTTCTAACAAAAACATTGATATAACAATAAAAACAGCGCATACTACTATTTTAGCTTTTAAACAAGGATATTTTATTTTTTTAACGAACATAAACTTTATAAAAAAAGACAATAAAAGAAAAATGAAGACTTTTTCCCTTAAAAAAAGATTGACTTTCGTTTTTATGACACACAAAAAAGCTAAAAGTATCCATACGAATACTTTTAGCTTTTTTCTTATTCCCGTATATAATCAACTATATAATACATACTACGATGTCTACCACCCGTATATATTTTTTTATTTACTTCTAAAATAACGGTTGCTACTTTCTTAGTTTTATCAAAACTACTCATCATTGGTATTGTTATTCTATCCCCTTCTGTGATCCACTTACTTAGGTCCGCTGGTACTGGGAATCCTGCGCCACCAACACCTCCGAGTTGAGTGTAGACAAATTTTTTATCTTGTTTTAAATACACCGCACCTTTAGATTCTCCTAACAGTGCAACTAACTCATCTTCAGTCTTTCCAATAGCAGAATCATCAATTTCACGAAAATCTTGTTTATCTCTGCTATAAATATCGCGAATATTTGCTAAAACATCTTCTTCTTGGAAAACAGCTACATTATATTCATTATAAATATCTACGATATTGGCTAAATCAGCCATATAATACGCATTTCCCTCTACATTTTTTATCAATTTCCCTCCAATAAAACCTGGCGGTATCGTATTTTGCTTTCCATTATTAAAACGATTTATCTGAATAGAAATCATATCACTGGCTAACCGTATCGCTTCTTCAACGGCGTCAGGACTCGTGTCATATTTTCTTCCACTTGAAACAGAAGTCCATTCTAAATTATCTAAAAAGATTTCTTTTTTTGCATTATACTTGTCAAAAAACTCTTTCTTAGAGATAACTTTTCCCTCTGTATCTTCTTTCTTCTCTGAAAAGAACACAGCAAAACGCTCTTCCATTAAAGAAGTCAAATCATTTGCTATTTTTATATCTGTCATACTCGACACATTTACCTGTTGATTATCTAAGAAATAATACTGATTATGCTTACTCAAAATCGTTCCATCATCATACAGTGAATAAGCCATTCTCTCAGGTCTACCCGCTTTAAATGCCTCACTGAATAAACGCACAACACTATTGTCTTTTATCGTGTATAAATCAGCCAACTCTCTAATTTGTCCTTTTATTAATAACTCTTTCACATTATCATGATTGATATCATAAAAAGCATAGTACATATCTTTCTTACCCGCTTCAACAGACAAATTGACATCCTCTGGAATATCCGTATTTTTTGCGTCTAGAGCTTCTTTATACTTTTCAATTATCGGACGATACAAACTTTCATAGTCCACCACAACTTTTTCCGTTACACTTACTTCGGCTTGCTTACTATTACTACTACAACCTACCAAACACCCCAAAACGATAGTTATCATCCATTTTTTTATTCCCATATTTCTAACTCCTTAATCTCTCTCAATGTTTCCTCAACATCCTCACTCAGCACCGTCACATGCCCCATTTTTCGATTGACTTTACTCTCCAACTTTCCATAATCATGGAAATGCCAATTCGGTTTTTCTTTTTTTAGTGCAAAAACAGCATCAACATGCTGACCTAACACATTGATCATGACAACTGAAGAGTACAATTTGATTACTGGCATAGGTAATTGTAAAACCGCTTGAATAGATACATCAAATTGGGACATATTGCACGCCTCAATCGAATAATGTCCCGAATTATGTGGACGTGGTGCCAATTCATTCACATAACATTGATTATCTGCTGTTACAAAAAACTCGATGCCTAGCGTTCCAACTAATTGCAAAGCATCTGCTATTCTCTCTGCAATTTCTTGTACACGCTCCAAGACATCATCGGGTAATCTTGCCGGAACAATTGTTGTATGTAAAATATTATGAATATGATGATTTTCACTGACTGGAAAAACAGACGTTTGACCTTTTAGATTCCGACTAATCATAATAGATACTTCTTTCTCAAAAGGCACAAATGCCTCTAATACACAAATCGTTTGACTTACTAGCGTTTCTGCTTTTTGTATATCTTCATCCGAGATGAGTACAACTTGTCCTTTTCCATCATATCCAAATCGTGTGGTCTTTAAAACACACGGATACCCTATGTTTGCTATCGCTTGTTGTAAATCTTCTTTAGACAAAACTGCTTCATACTGCCCAACCGGAAACCCATGTGTCTTTAAAAACTCTTTCTCTAATAATCTATCTTGTGAAATACGTAGCGTTTTAATCCCTTGAGGAAATTTATCCGCAGGAATAGTATCTATAATCGCTTGACAATCGACGTTCTCAAATTCATACGTAATGACATCACAACAATTTGATAACTCGCACAAAGCCTTTGTATCATTATAATGAGATACGATATGCCAATCACTCACTTGAGAAGCAGGACAATCTTCTTGAGGATCTAAAATAGCCACCCTATATCCTTGCCTTTTAGCAGACTGTGCCATCATTTTCCCTAACTGACCCCCGCCAATAATACCAATCGTTACATTTATGTTCGGATTACCTTTTATCATCGTCTACCCTCTCTTATTGATACAAGATATAATCACTTTCTAGTACTTGTTGTCGCATATTTTCTCTATACACTGCCATTTTTTCCGCCAATACGTCATCAAATGCACTTAATATTTGCACTGTATATAAGCCGGCATTGATAGCCCCCGCTTTCCCAATAGACATTGTACCGACAGGAACACCTCCTGGCATTTGTACAATAGATAATAATGAATCAATACCATTTAATGTACTTGACTTGATAGGAACGGCAACAACAGGTAATGTTGTTTTTGAGGCAATCATTCCCGGTAAATGTGCAGCGCCTCCAGCCCCTGCAACAATGACTTTAATACCTGTTTTTCGTGCATCCTGTGCAAATTGAAACATTAAATCTGGGGTGCGGTGTGCAGAAATGACTTGTTTATGATAGGATACTCCAAATTTATCTAATATCTCACAAACATGTTTCATCGTTTCCCAATCCGATTGACTTCCCATAACAACAGCGACTTGTACCATATTGATTTATCTCCTTTCATACTTTATTACACTATATCATATAAAATTTATTTTTACGAACAATTTTACAAAAAAACCATGTCCCATTCAGAAAACAATACATCGTGTTGATAGTTTCACCTACCCACACGATGTATTCATTCTTTTAAAATAACCTCATAAGTGTCATAATCAAACCTACAAGAACAGAAACAGCCAATACAGCAGCGGTTATGACAGATAGTTTTTCAAACGATGACTTCTTTTCTTCTTTTTTCTTTGGTACATAACGTGCCTTAGAAATTTTTTCATCAATACTATCTTTTAATATATCTTTCTCTTCTCTCATCATACTCACCTCTTAACGCAATAACTGATGATACGATTGCACCCCAACTTGATGTGCTGCATATTTTTGCTTTTCTAGTAATGTATCAAATAATTGTCGATTAGAAAAAACATCCGATAATTTTTGACTCATATTTTTCCATTGCTCACTTGGATAATTATTGTCCGGTGAAACAAAATGACTATGTTTTGTATTCGTAAAACTAAACAATAGTAACTGATAATCAAACGCTCTTCTTGTCGCATATAAAATTTCATTGGCATGATTTATATCTAAATAAACATCACAGTTTTGGAATAATTTATCTACTATACGCATTGTTACATTTTGATATAGGCGTACATTCGTATATTTTGATAAATTTGTTAGACGATTTGACATTTCTGTAAGAGCAGCAACATGAAATGTGATATGCGGTAGCTCTTGAATAAAATCTTCCAGATGCTCCACTTGATCAGAATTCGTTAAAACAAGAGCATTTGGTTGATAATGATTATCACGTTTATATGTATAAATATATCCACTTAAAGACACTTTTGTTTTTTGCGCATCTGTTAATAATGGTTGCATTTTTTCATAAACAGAACGATCTGGAACAGCAACTTTAAATTCTCGATTATCATTAAACATCGTTTGCATATTCCCCGGAATGCTATCGTGTATAGGCTCTTGCCAAAAAAGAACACCTTTTTTTAATGTTTGTAGCCCATAAAGCACAAGGAATGATAGTGCCAGTGTATTGTAAATCACACATTCACAATCAAAGCCTGCTTCGTTTAAATAAAATCGAATAAATTCAATTTTGGATTTAAACGTATAAATTTTTTCACGATAAGAAAGCAATATATTTCCTGTTTTATGATTTTCTACAATCACTTCTGTACCATTAACATGATAGTAAGTCGTCACAATAGGTTCTTGCTTTGTATTATAAGTTGTTCGAGCATACTGTCTACCGTATTGATTATAATAGTCTACACAACGTACGATATTAGCTTTATCTAACCATTCAACCGTTCTAACAAGACGTTTATGTGTTGGTTCTGCATAAAAAATATTCGCCCTTTTTTCATCATAACAATAAATTTCCCCCGATGTATTCGTTCCTTTTATTTCCCAAAATTTAGGCGTTTTTACTTGATTAAAATAAAGAGCTTTTGCTTGTTTATTTTCTTGACCTAAAAAATACATATATGGTGAATGTATCCCTTCAGGTAAGAAACCATTATCATCTATAACAACTGTCGGATGCGTATATCCGGCCAACGTCAAAGACTGATGTAAATCTTTGGTTAACTGATTATAATGATCAAACAGATTTATCATGTAGCACCTCCTCTAAGACACATTGCCATTTATACTCGATTTCTTTATCTAAAAACTGACTCGCTTTACGATAAGAAGCCTCTTGAAATGCTGTCAACTGACCTGTTGTGAATAACTCAATTATTTTTTTAGAAAATTGCTCAATAATATAGTCTTCATTATCTTCCTCGTGTCGTTTAATCAAATACCCATTCACACCATTGTCAACAAATGTTGGGTTGCCGTACGGTACATCAAATCCAATAATTGGTAATCCCGATCCGACCGCTTCCATAAGCGTTAACCCAAATCCCTCACTTGTTGAACCTGCGATATACGCTTGGTAATCTGCATAAACATCCGTTAAATGATGATGCCCCATTAACCGAATATACGCTTGTGCTCCACGCTCTTCGATCATTGATTTTAATTTTGATTCTTCTCCACCTTTACCATAAATATCAAAGGATAAATCGGGCAAATATTTTTTCGCATGGATAACTGCTTTAATTAACCAATCAATATGCTTTTCTCCCGCCAATCGAGAAGCTGTCATCAATGCATAGGGACGTCGTTCTCCCTTAGGATACATGAGTTGTTTTAAACTTCCCACTGGGATAGTCACCACTTTTGGAGAAAATGATGTGTATTTTTCAAATTGCTCTGTTAATGTTTTTGTTTGTGTATCCGTAGAAGTAATAAACAAATCAATACTACCCGCATTTGAAAATTGATATTCATAATAATTATTCCATAAAATATAAGACTCATCAATCATTGTGGGACTATAATGCTCTGCATGTACGACCGTTGCTACTTTTGCTTGCCCTTTATGTCGTAAGACACTTTGTGCAATTCCTGTTGCTCTATCAATAATCACTAAATCATCACTTGTTAAGTGCAATGACTGTATAAAATACGAAATCAATTCTTCTTTTGAAAAACAAATATAATCTGGAAATTTAAAAATACTCTTATGATTTTCTTCAATGATTTCATCAAAAGCAGTTGTACCGTCCTCGTTGAAAAATCGTCTTTGGTATAAATACGCTCTATTATCTTTAGGTGCATAATACTCTGAAAATACTCTTGTATAAGAATAATAATCTTTACGAATGAGATTCCCTTTTGATACAAATTCAGCACGATTAACCAGTTGTTTGTTGTGCTGTGTCACATACACCGTCACAAAAAAATCAAGTGCATCAAAAAAATACCGAACCGACAGCCCGTCTTCTTCGACACGAGATGGCTTTATCTCAAATTGTGCTAAAAAATCTTGAATGGTGTACGTTGTTGGTGCTATTTTTATATTTGTAAAATATTGATATAACCAAATCACTTCTGAATCTTCTATACCAATATTTTTTGTCAAATGTTCAATATTTTCAGACTGAATCATATCCGTAAATACGAATTTTGCAGGCTGTTTTATTTTTCTTAAAACAGTTGCACGATATGCCTGAGCGTATTCAACACCACTACTCGCCCAACCAATCCCTAAATTTATATTATATATCATAGTAACACTCCATTTTTCTTGTACTAAGGGAAATACACAATAACATCATCATCTTCTTGTCTAACATAACTTAACGCCAAATAGCGCATCATATTGTCTTTTATAGCTTCTTGCATCAATCGATACGTTAGTAACGCTTCATGATGATACTCGTAAATCGGATTTTTCTGTGCTGACCGACGCCCTGCAACAGCTGTTTTCAACAACTGCAAATTATCTATTTGATCAATCCAACATTCATCAACCGCTTTTAAAATAGCTATTTTTTGGAATATAAAAAATTTATGATCATCTTTTAAAACAGCTCTCTTTCTAGCGATTTCTGTTAAAAAAGATTTTATTAGAAAGTTTCCCAAATCATCTTTAGACGTCACTTTATCCAATACATCTGTATCCGTAAAGCGATAATTGATATTATCAAGAATAAATCTCATAATATCTTCCTTAGTATATGTTTCGTATTGCTGTAAAAACCGTTGTACCACTTCTTGTGCTATTTCTTTCAAATTCACAGCCAATTTATCATCTTTTAAAAGAAGTTCATCTCTTGCACGATACAAAATTTGACGCTGTATTTGAATACTTTCATCAAATTGTTGTGTTGTTTCTCGAGATGCTCTCCCTTTACTATCACTTGAGAGTTGAGCCTCATTCACTAAACGAATAAATTTAAATCCTTTTAATGCTTTAGGCATTTTAACAGGTAATTTTTGTTCGCCCTCTAGGTAATATTTTTCAACCCATTTCGGTCCATATTTTACAACCACATCATCTTCTAGTGATACAAAAAATTTCGTAACACCTGGATCCCCCTGTCTACCCGAACGACCTCTCAGCTGTAAATCCGTACGCTTGCTACTCATTCTCTCTGTACCAATAACGGCTAATCCACCAAGCTGTGCAACACCTTCTCCAAGTTTAATATCCGTTCCTCGACCTGCCATTGCCGTTGCAACAGTCACTGCACCTATTTGTCCAGCTTCTTTAATCATCAAGGCTTCTTTAGCGGCATTATACGCATTCAACACACTATGAGGAATCCCCTCTCTTAAAAGTAATTCAGAATACAATTCTGACATATCCACCGAACCAACAGCTACTAAGACGGGCTGACCAGTCGCATGAATTTTCTTTACATAATCTAATGACGCATATAATTTATCTGGTAAATTCCGATAAACAGAATCAGGTAAATCTTTCCGAATTGACTTACGATTTGTTGGAATAACAACAACAGACATACCATACGTTTCAATAAATTCTGATTCATCCACTTTTGCTGTCCCACTCATACCCGCTAATTTATCAAACATTTTAAATAAATTTTGGAATGTAATAGATGCCATCGTTTTTGTATCAGCACTCAATTCAACCCTCTCTTTTGCTTCAAGTGCTTGATGTTGTCCTGAACCTAATTTCATACCATGTAATAATCTTCCGGTTGTCTTATCTAATAATGTAACTTTGCCTTTCCAAACAGCATAATCTTCATCTCTTTCCAATAACGTATTGGCACGTAGTGCCAATACAATATTCCGAACAAGTTGGAAATTTTCTTTCGTATATATGTTTTTTAAACCAAAAAATTTTTCTGCTTCTTGTATTCCTTTTCTAGTTAACCAAACATTACTTCTATCTTCATCACATTTATAATCTTCATTTTCCACTAATGTTAAAATAAATTCATTAGTCATTGTATATAAATTTGACTGTACTTTCGGTGAACCAGAAATAACAAGTGGCGTTTGTGCACTATCAAGTAAAACAGCATCAATTTCATCAATAATCGCATAAGAAAGTGGACACATATATTTTTTATTCTTTGAATCCACTAAATTATCACCTAAATAATCAAAACCTAGTGACCCATTCGTTGTATAAATAATATCCGCTTTATAAAACGCTTGTTTTTCTGTTGCTTTAACCATTTCGTCATCATCTTTTGATACAGGTGTAGAAACACTCAAACCCATAAACTCATAAACAGGTCCCATTTCCTCTTTATCACGCAAAGCCAAATAACCGTTATTTGTCACAAGCATTACAGGTTTACCAGCCAACGCATTTAAATATAGCGGCATTGTTGCTGTTAATGTTTTCCCCTCTCCTGTTTTCATTTCAGCAATATTTCCTTGATGTAAGACAATGCCCCCCATCACTTGCACGTCATAAGGAAACATCCCTAAAATACGCTTATCCGCTTCACGAATGGCTGCAAAAGCCTCCGGCAAAAGATCATCTAATGTTTCTCCATTTACCAAACGCTCTTTAAACAAAACGGTTTGATGCTGTAATTGTTCGTTACTTAAAGACGCCATATAATCAGCAAATTGATTAACTTGCTTTAAAATACGTTTGATCCTATTTAGCCTCAGTCTGTTTAAACTAAAAAGTCCATTCGGATTTTTCATCTATACCACCTTTTCTTTTGTTTAAAAGTGAAGATATGCTAGTTGACTTTTATAATCAACAAATGGTTGTACAAATACATCCGATACCATACTTCCTTTTCCATATAAAGTCACATTACGTTTTTGTAAATGCGTATCTATCCAATCTTTTTCCAATACTTTTTGTATACCATACTCTCGATACTTTTTCATATAATCATCCACAGTATAAAAATCACGTGTGACAAAAGCTTGACTATCTAAAAAAATAGATGTCGCATAATATAAAGCTGCAAGATTACTTACAGGACCGTATCCTGCAAAATAAATCAACTGACTATTCAAATCCATCTTAGCACAATCAATTAAAAACGATACTTCTTTTATCACTTTATCGTCTAAATAAAAATGTCCTTGATCTTTGTCATTTTCAATACATAATACATTTTTTATACCTTTCAAATCATGACTTTGAATATGATGCAATCCATTTATTCTAGGCTCAGTAAATAGAACCATTAAATACGGTTCATTTTTATCAATATTTAATAACCTATCTTTATTTTGAGATACTTCACTAATCGTTAAATAATGAAATTCAAGACGGACGCAACCAGCACTCATCAATTCAACTGTATAATACTGTGTCCCTAATGGGCAAACAAACTCTAAACTTGTACTCAAATCTTTTAGCATGACAAAAGATAAGCACTCATCAAAGCGATCAAAAAAATTCAAACGTACGTACAATGTGTTAGAAGGCGTTGTATTTATATTCGCTTGTAATTTATACGTTTTAGAAGCTAATAAAATAGGTAATTGTAATGCTTGTCTATCTGCTTGATAATGTGTTTTTGACTTCCACGTTTGGATTCTTGTACCCGACGGCATCAGTTCATTTTCAAAAACAACATTATCAGGTGCTATATAATCAATACTAGAACCATATAAATATGTATTGGCAGTATAATTACTCCAATAAATATAGTGTGTTATACCTGTCATTTTCTACTCCTTTTAAAATCAAGTTTTAACACATCCTCATACTGATTTCGAAACCATTCTAGAATAGCATTTGTATTATCATTGTGTCGACCAGCAATACCTTTACTAATAATTCTTGCACGACTATCTTTCAAATGATTTAAAATATCATGATATGCATTCATATCGTAATCATCATTTTTCATATAAGACAAAACAAATGACGTCTTCTCAAAATCAGCCTCATCAAACACTTGCCAAAAACGTTGATTTAAAGCATCTATCGTCTGCTTACTATTTTTTCCTGTTATTTTTTGTAAAAGATCTAAAGAGGTTGGAAAGACACCTGGTCTATGCATTAACTCATTAAAAGCAACATCTCCCAAATTTACAAGAGGCTTTCCAACTAAAATGGTGTGAGGCAATAATTTTGCACCGTAGTACAAGGCACCAAAAGTTCCCATAGATAATCCTGATAATACAAGTTGATCGTTTGTAAAACCTAACCAATCTAAACTATCACGTATCACATTGACAATGCCTTTCTCAAATTCTTCGCTTCCTAAATAAAAGGCACCCCCTGTTAAACGAGAATCACTAATCAATAAAAAAGGTGCTCCTAACCGTTGCATCATTCTATACCCTTCAAATCCCTCAACGCCTTTAAAACCTGAAAAATACACATTTAAAGGTGGTGTTAAATCTCCCGGATGGAAATAGTAATGAAATTCCTCTCTCTTTGAATCTCTAAATGTTTGTCCTCCTACAAAAAAATCCCCCTCAAAAAAACGAGAATCTCTTTTGTGCAAAGCTCCGATATGAATAGTCCCACTTCCTCTCACTTGTAAAGAAAAACATAGATTAACAAATCCTTGTTCGTCTAAAGTGATAGGTGTTTCCATATCTTTTTGTGAATACACATAACGATTCATAATATCCGCCACAGAACCATATTTAATCGCGTGGATAACTAACTGTACCTCTAATTGCTTGTCTGCTTGATACTCCAACCAAAATGTAAAAGGCTTGTCCCCGTGTAAATAGTTGTATTTCCAAATCGCCACTTCTTGAAAATCATCAATATCTTTCACAGATAAAGATACATTATTATGTCCCGTATACCTTACTTTTCCTTTTACATTCGGACTAATCATTATCTGTTCTATGTGAAATTTATCCCCATAAGATTGACGTTCATAAAAGGCTTTAGAAATCAACTCGAGCTTTTCAGGCAAATGTCGTAATGAACATTTTTTAGCTAGTTTCCTCTTCATAAATAGCTTTTGTTCAACGGACAGTAAATACCCTTCTGACATATAAAACACTCGATACGGCTCAATAAAATCGTCTAAACAATCAATATTTTTCACATCTTTAATACACTCAATCACAATAGCTGAAAACCGTCTTACTGGTTTTTTCTCTAATTCAGCCTCTTGTTTAACATGAGTTATATATAAAAATACATTCTCTGGAGATATATGTATCCACTCAATATTTTCAGGTATATCCTGTATAGTTATCTTAGGATTCATTTGCCCAATAGACAGCACTCTTATTTGCTCACCCATTTTTTCTCCTTATCAATAATTTCCAATCCGATACAATTTTCCCACTCGTATAATTTGAAATACGCTGTACCGTATATACCAACGCTTCGTTCCACCGACGCAATCCGTCTAAATAATGATGAATCGCTTCGGATAAATCTTCAATAGTATTTAAAATAAACCCATTTTTTTCATGTTCGATATACATCGACCGATATAAATTGATTGTCGGTATCCCTGCACTAATACTTGCTATTTGTGTAAACACATCTGGATTATCGGATAAATCAATGACTAATCGCACTTTTTTTAAAAGTTTAATTAAATCATCTTCACGTTTTGATACATGTACCGATACTCTATCTTCTTTTTTTACATCAATCCCGATAAATGTATCCTGTTCTTCCACATCAAAAAAAGTCGGCTCAATATACTCTTCTATGATTTTTTTCGTTTTTTCTAATAATACTTGCTCAAGATGTGCATAATATGTACCAATAATGAGTACTACCTCTTTTTCTTCACGCATTATCTGCCCAATTCGAATAATTACTTGTTCAAAAATATCCGAAGAAACATCATCTGCTCGTAAATAAATATACGATAGATGCTCTCTTTGGCTTTCTCCTAATGACAATCTTGCATCAAAAGGTGGCAACACATAAATATGTTCATTCTGTATTTTTTCCTTTATTTGATGTTTTTGATTTTCTGTTGACACAACAATCATATCAGAACGATTTGCATCTAAAAGTAATTGTTCACTATTTAAATCATATCTATTTTCAAAAAAAGATAGCACAATAAACTGAGAAGATACTTGTTTTAAAATCAACTCATTATGTTGTATATCACTTGCAAGAACAATCGTTTCTTGTCGATTATGTAAATAGTCATGTATTTTCTCTGAAAGTAAATCAAACATAGACTCATACGCTGCTTTTTTAAACAAATGTGCATATGCTTCATTGACTTCAACATACCCTGTTTCCACATACTCACGTATTTGCCACTGCCCATACATATTAAGATATTCACGATATTCTTCAACATTATTTTTCATATAGACTATACAAGAAATAAATCCTCTATCATCCACAATATAACGTTTTTCTATTTGAGCATTATTGAAAAAATCAATCCATATAATATTCCCATCATAACCATATTCAATACGTGCTAAAGTTTGATTGTCCTGCCTTACAACGATTAAAAAAGGAGTATATACAAACTCTACGTGTTCAGGCCAAGGTAATTGTTTATAATCAAATACACTCAATTGTTCTTGTATAGTAATGCTTTGTATATCATCAAATACAGACCAATAAGGGACATGTAGCAACTCTTGTCTATATAAAAAATAACGTAAATGTGGCATATAATTTAGTAATATCAACTGCACATCTTCATTTGCATCAGAAAACATTCTCACTTGATTGATTGTATCGTCAAATTCAATTTTTTGTGGAACTAAATACCACGGCAATGTATTTAAAAACCAATCTTTCTTACTGTTATACCACGACGGAATAAAATAAAACATAGCGCTCCTTAAAATAATGAATGATAATTTTTCTTAATCGTTAATACGGATAATTGATCATAAATGGACAAAGTCAATCCAACTAATAACATGACAGAACCAGGTAAAGTCAAAATCTCACTAAAAGATTTATCAAATACCCCAATATACAATGGCACACCCGCAAATAAAGTAAGAGTAATAGCATTTACAAAACTCAATCTTAATATAATCTGATGCAAATACTCTTTAGTTTCTTTTCCTGGTCTAAGCCCAGAAATATAATCTCCTGAATTTCTTAATGTTTTGGCAATATCTTCTGGATCGATATTTAAAAACGAAAATCCAATCGTTAAAAAGAACAGCACAATACTATATATCGTGACGCCACTCACATTTGTTAAACGAAACATATCTATCAACTGTTGAAATAATATTTGTTCAGGAAATGTATAATTTAAAAGTTGGAATAAATATTGTGGTAACATCAAAATCGTGAACGTGTACATAATTGACATACCACCCGACGTATTCAATCGAATAGATAAATACGATTTATCTTGAAATGCATTATTGATCATTAAACGATTGACTTCAATCCGACGCTCTGCCCGATCAAGTGTAATTAAAATCAATATCACAAAAAATAAATAGATACATAGAAGAAGTTTATATATATCAAATGGTGTCCCATTAAAGAAATAGGTCACAAATCTTTTCGTTATGGTACGAACAATACCTACAATGATAATGATTGTAAAACCACCTATACCATACGCCGTATTCATACTAACAAGAAACATTAAAACAAAAACCCCTGTAACTAAAACACTACTCAATGTAATAATCTCTAAAAGAGAGTGCTCTTTTCCTCTCATATTCAAAAGAACAAACGTTAATGCTTGAATGACGGCTAATATAAAAATAAAACGCATTTGCCAACCATTTATTTTTTTTTGTGATTTCTTATCTAATTCTAAACGTTTAAATATACTCAATCCACGCCATAAAATCATCGTGGACATCCATGGAGCTAAACCTAGTGTAAAAATACTTAACTGCGTATAATCAGCACCAAGCATACTCCCAATAACAGACAACTCATTTAACTGCTTAATCACATAAACATCTTTACTCACTGTCAGATGTGTCCCTAATAAATAGATAAAAATAATACCTAGCGTAAACGATACTTTCCGTAAAATAACTCTGTTTTTTAAATATTTCATTATTGACATGATTAAACTCCTAACTCTAGTTATAAAACATTTTACCATACCCTCCCCCGTTTATAAAAACGTTATGTACAAAAAAACGTATTGATTCAACAAATCAATACGTTTTTTTCGTTATTTTTTTAAAATGGCAGCTTTTGCTGCTGCTAACTTAGCAATCAACACTCTATAAGGTGAACAAGACACATATTCTAACCCAATTTTTCCACATAAAATAACGGATTTCTCATCACCGCCATGTTCCCCACACACACCAATTTTAATATTCGGATTAACTTTTTTAGCTTTTTCTTTCGCCATTTTTATCAATGATAATACTCCACTTTCATCTAAATGAACAAATGGATCATGTGCCAAAATATGTTTTTGCTTATAAATATCAATAAATTTAGACGCGTCATCACGAGAATACCCATACGTCAACTGCGTTAAATCATTTGTTCCAAAACTAAAGAATGCTGCATGTTCAGCTAACTGATCCGCAATAAAACACGCTCTAGGAATTTCAATCATTGTCCCTATTTTGTATTGGAAACTTACACCAGATTCCTCTATTTGACTCTCTACTAGATGCTCAATCTGTGTTTTTAAGAATACCAGTTCCTCTACAACACTAACTAAAGGAATCATAATTTCAACATGAACATCAACCCCTTCTTTTTTCGCTTGAATAGCCGCAGAAGAAATCGCCTTAGCTTGCATCAAATACACCTCTGGATAAGTCACACCTAAACGACATCCTCTATGCCCCATCATCGGATTAAACTCTGATAAACTAGCTATTTTTGCCTCTAATTCTTCTCGAGAACATCCTAATTCTTTTGAAAGTGCCACAATTTGTTTTTCTTCATGTGGTAAAAATTCGTGCAATGGCGGATCAAGCAAACGGATATTGATTGATTTTCCATTTAACACATTGAACATTTGATAAAAATCATCCCGTTGAATAACTTCTAATTGATTTAAAAAGACTAAACGACTTTCTAAATCATTCGACAAAATCATTTTACGTACTAGACCAATACGATTTTCTTCAAAAAACATATGCTCTGTACGACATAAACCAACACCAGCTGCACCAAAGCTTAAACCAACTTGTGTATCATGAGCATTGTCTGCATTCACATATACCATTAATTCTCTAATCTCATCAACCCACGTCATCAATCTAGCAAAACTTTCTTGTTTTACAGCGCTGGCTTGTTTTATTTCCCCTAAATAAATACAACCTGTGCTTCCATCAACCGATAACATATCTCCCTCACGTAATATTGTGTCTTCTATACGAACTGTTTTTGCCTGTTCATCAATCACAAGATTTTGACAACCACATACACAACATTTTCCCATACCTCTTGCTACAACTGCCGCATGTGATGTCATACCACCCGTACTTGTAACAATCGCTTGAGAACTAACCATTCCTTCAATATCTTCAGGAGATGTTTCTTGTCTTAATAAAATGACATTTTTTTCTTTAGATGCTTTTACAGCTTCTTGAGCAGTAAAATAAATATGCCCTACCGCTGCTCCAGGAGAAGCAGCTAACCCTGTTGCTAAAAGTGTTGCTTCTTTTAAAGCCTTTTCATCAAATGTTGGATGTAATAACTTATTGATATCATCAGTTGTAATACGCAAAATAGCTTCTTCTTTTGTTAAAATCCCCTCATCCACTAACGTAACCGCAACCTCTACCGCTGCTTTTGCTGTTCGTTTTGCATTTCGAGTTTGTAACAAATACAAACGATTATTTTCCACTGTAAATTCAATATCTTGCATATCTTTATAGTGGTTTTCTAATTTTTCAACAACACGTACCAGTTCTTCATAAACCTGTGGCAACTCTTCTTTTAATGTTTCAATCGGTTGCGGCGTACGAATACCCGCCACAACATCCTCACCTTGTGCATCAATTAAATATTCACCAAATAAAACTTTTGTCCCATCTACAGGATTTCGACTAAAACAAACACCTGTTCCACTCGTATTCCCCATATTCCCAAATACCATTGCTTGCACATTAACCGCTGTTCCTAAAGAATCACTAATATTATTTAATTTACGATACACTTTTGCACGTTGATTATTCCATGACTTAAAAACAGCCTCTACTGTTAATAATAATTGTTCTTTAACATCTGTTGGAAAACGATTACCTGTTTCTTTAAAATAAATATCTTTAAAACGCTCAATAATACTTAACAATAAGTTAGCAGACAAATCACGATCATGAGCAATACAATTCTCTCTTTTTACTTCTGCTAATACTTGCTCAAAACGATATTTTTCAATTCCCATGACAACATCTGAAAACATTTGAATAAAACGTCTATAACTATCATATGCAAATTTTTTATCATTATTTTGTCTTGCAAGAGCTTCTGTTGTTTCATCATTTAATCCTAAATTCAACACCGTATCCATCATTCCTGGCATTGAAAAGACAGACCCACTTCTAACAGACACTAATAAAGGATTTTCTGTATCTCCTAAACGCTTACCAATCGTTTGTTCTAAGGTACTCAATGCTGTATCTATTTGATCTTTCACATCATCAGACAATGTTTTTTCTTGTACATAATAATCACGACATGCTTCTGTCGTAATTGTAAATCCGGGTGGTACATTAACACCTAAACTTGTCATTTCTGCTAAGTTAGCACCTTTACCTCCTAGTAAGGCATTCATCTCTTTATTTCCTTCTGAAAAATGATATACATATTTTTTCATAGTCTTCATCTCCTATATATTGATTGTTTTTAAACCATTTGTTCTAATCAAGTCAAGAATAATTTCTGCCGTTTCTTCAATAGCACGATTTTCAACGTTGATAATTGGACATTTTAATTTTTTCATAATCGTATGTGCATATTCGAGTTCTTCAAAAATACGTAATTCATCAGAATATTGATTATCGTACACAACACCTAATGTTTTTAACCGTTGTGTACGAATTGAATTGAGTTGTTCTATACTGGTTGTCAACCCTACAATCTTTCTACTATCTATTTCATACAATTCTTTCGGCAACGTAATTTCAGGAACAAGAGGTATATTCATAACTTTAATATTTTTATTGGCTAAATACATACTCAATGGCGTTTTAGACGTTCTCGACACACCGATCAATACTAAATCCGCTTCTTTTAATCCACTAACATCTTTCCCGTCATCATACTTCACTGTAAACTCGATCGCACGAATACGCTCAAAGTAATCTTCATTAGTTCGCCTAATAATCCCTGGTTTATTTTTAGCAGGACACTGAAATCTATTCTCTAAAACACTTAAAAATTCACTCAAAATATCTAACACATAAATATCATGTCGACTTGCATAATCTCTACTGAACTCTGCTAGTGCTTTATCTACTAATGTTTGCACCACAATATCTTTACCACTAGACATTTTATCGATGATTTGTATAATTTCCTCTTTTGTTGTCACAAATGGATTTCTCACCACTTCATACAGCACATCGTTTTCATCAAACTGCGATAAAGTAGCTTTAACAACATCTTTAGCCGTATTCCCTAAAGAATCAGAAATAATTTGAATCTTTAACATGATGACTCCTCCAATAAATCTAGCATTAAGCCAATGCTAATTGTTTTAGAAATTCTGCCGACTACAATATAATGTTCACCATCTTTTTGCACAACTGGTAAACAATCCACTTGATGTGTTATTAAACGTTTTAAACCATCCACAAAATATTCATCCTCTTGACAAAATACAACATTCGGTATACGTGTCATTGCTAAAGCAATAGGCACTGCTGATACATTATGATTTGAAATAGCCATTTTTAACATATCTTTTCTTGAAACAACACCAACTAAATGATTTTCCTCATTTACAATAAACACCGTACCAATATCATGAACATATAACTTTGTGACTACATCTGAAAAAGGCTCTGTATTCTTCGCCGTAATAGCTACTCCCATAACATCTTTCACTTTCACGTCATCAAATAGTTTCCTATTACTTACAGATGAAAAAGACTCATTACAATAATAACCAACATTAGGCTTTGCAGATAACACACCCACCATGACCAATACAGACAATTCATTTCTTAATGTTGATTTTCCAACAGCCAATCTCTGCGCTATCTCGTCACTAGTGATTGGCTCATACATTTTTACTAACTCTACAATTTTTTTTTGACGTGCATTTAACTGCATCTCTAACCACCTCTTTCAATTACAACAATATCCTAACATTTATTACACATTATTTCAAGTATTTTTTATAGTTATTACACATTATTTGAAAAAAGATATGTAAATTAGTCTATTTACACATCTTTTTTCAACTAAAATATTAAAAAAATATATATTAATAAAGTAAACTCTTCACTAAAATAATTTAACGAAAAACAAAAAGTGATGAACAAACAATTAAAATATCCGTTCATCACTTTATTATAAATTTTATTTTTTCAGAAAGAGTCAATGATTATGACATTTATAAATACTTATCAAAAACTCTCAAATAAAAAAACAAGAGTTTCCTCTTGCTAACACTCTTATAAAACCAAGTCGGGAAGACAGGATTCGAACCTGCGACCCCTTGGTCCCAAACCAAGTGCTCTACCAAGCTGAGCTACTTCCCGTTTCTCATGTCTAACATGAATGCACCCAACAGGAGTCGAACCTGTAACCGCTTGATTCGTAGTCAAGTACTCTATCCAATTGAGCTATGGGTGCTCACTTCTATGCCGAGGACCGGAATCGAACCGGTACGGTGATCACTCACCGCAGGATTTTAAGTCCTGTGCGTCTGCCAGTTCCGCCACCCCGGCATTTATTATGTACTCTCTCATACATAATAAGCGAAAGACGGGGTTCGAACCCGCGACCCCCACCTTGGCAAGGTGGTGTTCTACCACTGAACTACTTTCGCATCTCTTCTATGCCGGCTAAAGGACTTGAACCCTCGACCCTCTGATTACAAATCAGATGCTCTACCAACTGAGCTAAGCCGGCTTTTTCTCCCATGCGGATGAAGGGACTTGAACCCCCACGAATCTCTTCGCCAGAGCCTAAATCTGGTGCGTCTGCCAATTCCGCCACATCCGCTCTCTTTCTTCCCTTACTCTCTTGCAAGGTTAAGATGAGTGATACAGGGCTCGAACCTGTGACCCTCTGATTAAAAGTCAGATGCTCTACCAACTGAGCTAATCACTCTTATGGAGGTTAACGGGATCGAACCGCTGACCCCCTGCTTGTAAGGCAGGTGCTCTCCCAGCTGAGCTAAACCTCCATTTTCAAAAGCGTGGCAACGTCCTACTCTCACAGGGGCAATGCCCCAACTACCCTCGGCGCTAAGAAGCTTAACTTCTGTGTTCGACATGGTGACAGGTGTGTCCTTCTTGCCATCATTACCACACTTTCT
>NZ_WNJX01000010.1:0-65116 GCF_010892375.1 Granulicatella sp. zg-84
GTTATAATTTGTTTTAGACATGATAATGACCTTTCTAATTTTGTGGTGAATCTTAGTAAGTTAATTATCTGTCTTTTTTTGTTTTTATAACACTATTTTGCTTTTGCACTTTATTTTACAACTCGGCCAAATTATTTCTTTAAAACAATTCCTTTACTTTTCAGTTTTTCGATTGTTTTTGCTCCAACACCTTTTAATTCAAGTAATTCTTTTTCTGTTACTTTTTGAAAATCTTTTTTTGTGAAAAGTTTTTTTTCAATAAATTGCCGAGCCACATTTGCCGATAAATCAGAAAAAATCGATTCATCTACTGTCTTTTTCTCTAATAGAGTTAAAGGTTTGACACTTGACCTTTTAGAAAAATGTTTTTCTATCCACTCAAGAACATAATCATCTATACTAAACACACGCATCGCATATTTATCATATAAAATCGCTAGTGACTGAATGCTATTCGGTATATATGTATCAAAATTAAATAATTCAAGATCTGCTAAAGCCTCTGAAAAATCATCTGAAAAAGTCACCATGTGTTTTACATCTCTATTAGCTTTACTTAGTAATGTCAATAATTCTTGTGCTTCTGATTGTCTATCTTCTAAAATAGCCATCACTAATAATGGAAAAATCATCATATCATCGTTTTTAAAATAAGATTGACTATAAAAAAGATTACTCGCTTTTTCCCAATCTGAAAGTAGACAATAAATATACATCAATTCATAACGAGCACCTTGATGATCATTTTTATCTAGTTGAAAATATAATTCTTCAAAACACTCTTTTGCTTTTTTAACCATAAATTGCTTCAAATATTCTTGACCTAAAATATATTTCATTCTTAAATAAGGTCTTTCTTCAAAATATATCCAACCAGCTTGATTTGTTTTTAACCACTTTTGTTTTTCAGATTCTTCAAGTTTTTTTAGTCCTTGAAGAAAATCAATGATATTTTCTTGAGATAACAACATTATTTGTGCATCAATATTATCTGGGTCTAACGCCAAGATTTTGTCACATATTTTTCGTTTTTTACTTCTATTTGGTTCAAACTCTAATTGCTCTAATAAATCATAAATCTCGTCTATCGTATCCATCTCATCACTTTCAAATGCTTCTGAAAAATATGGATTAATATCTTCTTTCTCAATTTGATTTAAAAAGCTTTGAATTGCTTCATCTTCCGTGGTATATAAATGCGCATTTTTTTTCATGAATTGATCTAATCTTTTAAAAATATCCATTTTATATCAACCTTTTATCTTCCTAAGCCTATAGCTTTTTCCATTCTTTTTAATGTTTCATTGGCAATGTCATTGGCACGTTTTGCACCTTCATCTAAAATACGATCTAATTCTTGTGAGTGAAGTAAAGCATTATAGCGTTCTTGAATAGGTTCTAAAACAGAAATAATTGTTTCGGCTAAATCTGTTTTAAATTTACCATATCCTGCTTCACGATATTCTTGCTCCAAATCTTGAATAGAACGTCCAGAAAAAACAGAAAAGATTGTTAACAAATTAGATACACCCGGTTTATTTTCTTTATCATAATATACTAAACCGCTTGAATCTGTTACGGCACTTTTTATTTTTTTACGAATAACACTTGGTTCATCTAACAAAAGCACGTAAGATTTTTGATTGCTGTCTGATTTAGACATTTTTTTCGTTGGATCTTGTAAACTCATAACACGAGCACCCGATGATTGAATAAGCGGTTCTGGTAAAACAAGTAAGTCTTGACCTTGACCATAACGGCTATTAAAACGATTTACAAAGTCACGTGTCAACTCAATATGTTGCTTTTGATCATCTCCAACAGGTACAACATGCGTGTCATACAAAGCAATATCGACAGCCATTAAAGGCGGATAACACAATAAGCCAGCAGAAACCGTTTCTTGTTTAGCCGATTTATCTTTATATTGCGTCATACGCTCTAACTCTCCAATACCGACATTACACAAAGCAATCCAAGCAGCTTGTGAATGTGCAGGAACTTCTGATTGAATAAATAATGTTGATTTTTTAGGATCGATTCCTAAAGCAATATATAAAGCGGCTAATGATCGAGTTTGTTCTTTTAATACGGTTGGATTTTGTGGAACAGTGATGGCATGTTGATCGACAACACAATAGATACAGTCGTACTCATCTTGTAAATCCACAAAATGTTTCATTGCGCCAACATAGTTACCAATGGTTGGAATACCAGTTGGTTGGACGCCAGAAAATATACGTTTTTTCATGTTTTATAATCTCCTAAAACTTGGAATATTCTTTTATTATACGAGAAAATATAGTGTAATACAAACAATTATATATCTAAAACAATTCTTTCAATTTTCTTTTGTTCCAAACCACTGACAGAAACGCCAATCAATCGAATGTTTTTATCCAAATCTCCATATTCTTCCCATAATTCTATTGCTTTTTGAAATAAAAAGTCCTCATTTTCTACCATTTTATCTAATTTTTGTTGACGTGTAATGGTTTCAAAATCTGTATACCGAATTTTAAGTGTTACAATGTTTCCACGTAAGTCTTTTACTTGTAGTTGCTTACTAACAGACTTGGCTAGTTTGCGAATAGCTATTTGGACTTCATTTTCTGTTGAAATTTCTGGATAAAAAGTGTTCTCTCTACCTAATGATTTACGCTTTCTATTTGATTTAACGGGACTATTATCGATACCATTTGCACGTTGCAATAATGAAAATCCTGATTTCCCAAATTGCTGTAATAAACGTGTAGCATCTATTTCTAAAATATCTTTTCCTTTAAAAATACCTTGTTCATGCAGTTTTTCAACAGATTTTTTTCCAACACCATAAAATTTTTCAATGGGTAACTCATTTAAAAAACTTTGTGCTTCCTCAGGTGTAATGGTTGTTAACCCTGACGGTTTTTGATAGTCACTAGCAATTTTTGCTAAAAATTTGTTATACGAAACACCTGCTGAACAAGTCAAATGTAATTCTTCCCATATATCTTTTTGAATACACTTAGCAATATATATCGCACTTTTATACCCTTTTTTATTCTCTGTTACGTCTAAAAACGCCTCATCAAGAGAAAGCGGTTCTATTTTGTCGGTATATCGTTTAAAAATCTCTCGAATTTGTTGAGAAACAGAGGCATATAATGTCATATTCCCTTTAATAAAAACAGCGTTTGGACATAATTCATAAGCTTTTTGAGAAGACATGGCGGAATGAATACCATATTGTCTAGCGATATAATTACACGTGGAAACAATCCCTCTACCATTTGTTTCTTTTGGATGCTGAGCAATAACAACAGGTTTATTTTTTAAACTAGGATTTTCTCGAATCTCAACAGACGCATAAAATGCATCCATATCAATATGAATAATTTTTCTTGATACATCATGATGAAAATGATTAAAAGATAAAACACCAATTTGCATAATGTCACCTCACTAACATCATACATTAAAAGTTTACTTTTTGTCAACTTTTAATTATGGTATTATCCATTTTTTAACGACCTTTTTTTGATATTTTGCTGTTGTTTCAACCTCTTTTTCAACTATTTTATCTTCCATAGATTTTGGAATGTGATATTTGATGAAAAAAATACTAGATTGATTGATAAAGCCGATATTTTCAAAATTTTTATCCGTCAACGTGTATTGTATCCCCTCACGTTTTGCCTCTTGTATATTATCATCTATGGCACCATAATGATGCGTCACAGAGAGTTGTTGTCCAGCTATATCAAAATAATAAAATAGATCATCTTTTCCTAAATACTCAACAACTTCTTCTACTGTATTCGCATCATACAAGCCAATATTTTCGAATGTATCTTTCATATATTCTTGTGAAGCTTGTTTTAATTCTGGATAACTATATGCTTCTCCAGAAAAAAGCAATAATTTGTATTCACGCACAGCTGCGTTAACATATTTTTCTTTTTTAGAAATCTCTTCGTATGTTTTGAAACCTGTATAAATATACACACTTGTTCCAATTAAAAACAATAAAGTAACAAGATTTAAATACTTAGCCCACCGCTTTTCTCTAATATATATTAAACATGGTATCCATATCAATAGTACAGCAGACATGATACAAATGAGAAATGGCATTGTTTCGTACATAAATGTTTCCATTTTCACAAAATGTTCAAACATAGTATTTCCTCCTTTTTTCTAAATTCTAATCCTTTTTTCATTAAAAGTAAATATAAACATATTCACTAGCTCTTCGTTCAATCGTGTTGGTGGGAGTAAGCCATCAACACGATTGAACAGACAATCAAAAAAGCTTTAAATCAACTTGTTAGGCATGTTGATTTAAAGCTTTTTTAACTTTATTTTTATAGACTTATTTATTTTTTACGAATTGTAAATCCTTTGTCGCGTCTGCCGTCTTTTGATTTTCTGTCGTAGCGGTCTGTTCTATCTTGTTTACGATCATTGTATCGACTGCCACCTTTATCATCACGTCTATCACGGTAACGTCTATTTCCACCTTTTTCATGGTTTCTATCATTGTAACGGCGGTTTCCACCGTCACGTCTTGTTTGACGTTTACGCATTGGTAATGGTTTTTCAGGTGTAATATTAACAGGAATTTCTTCTTTATCGCGTGCTAATGTTTTCATTAAAACTGTTGCCAATTCTGTTGGTGTATATTTACTCAACAATACATTCACAGCAGATTCAAAATCAGATAATTCAACATCAGAAATCATTTGATCAACTTGGTCTAACGCAACACGTAGTTGTCCCTCGAACGCTTCTTGACTAGTTGGTGGACGTAAAGGTGTCATACGTTTTCTTGTTAAGTCCTCAATCGTTCTTAAATAATCCATTTCATGTGGTGTTACAAGTGTTACAGACATACCTTCTTTACCGGCACGTCCTGTTCTTCCAATACGGTGTACATAGCTTTCTGGATCTTGTGGTACATCATAATTATACACATGTGTGACACCTGAAATATCTAGTCCACGCGCTGCAACGTCTGTGGCTACTAAAATATCTAATTTACCACTCTTGAATGCACGTAAAACACTCATACGTTTTTGTTGAGATAAATCTCCATGAATCCCTTCAGCTTTATATCCTCTAGCCTCTAGTCCACTAGCTAACTCATCAACACGGCGTTTTGTACGACCAAAAATAATGGTTAATTCTGGAGATTGTACATCAAATAAACGTGTCATAATATCAAATTTTTCATTTTCTTTACATTTCACAAAATATTGATCAATTAAATTAGCTGTCATTTCTTTTGTTTTAATGCGTACATGTTCTGGAGACTTCATGAAAGTCACACCAATACGTTTAATTGCTTCTGGCATTGTTGCAGAAAATAATAGTGTTTGTCTAGTTTCTGGTGTTAATTGAATAATGCTTTCAATATCTTCCAAAAATCCCATGTTCAACATTTCATCTGCTTCGTCTAAAACCAATGTTTCGATATGACTTAATGAAATGGTTTTGCGTTTAATGTGGTCTAATAAACGTCCAGGTGTTCCAACTAAAATATGCGGCACATCTTTTAACTGCTTAATCTGACGACCAATATCACTGCCTCCGTATACAACATTCACTCTAACACGTTTGTCTTTACTTAAACGGAATAACTCTTCTTGTGTTTGAATAGCTAATTCACGTGTTGGGGCAATGACTAATCCTTGAATGACACGATGAGAAGTGTCAATTTTTTCAAGCATTGGTAACCCAAATGATGCTGTTTTTCCTGTTCCTGTTTGTGCTTGGCCAATAACATCAGCACCAGATAATGCCAACGGAATCGTTTGTTCTTGGATAGGAGTAGCCTCCTCAAATCCCATATTTTTAATGGATTTTAAAAGGATATCACTTAATCCTAATTCTGAAAATTTCATATATTACCTCTCTCTTTTTTAAATAGAGAGTTTTTCTTGTTTGAAACGCTCTTCACGTAAAAAAATGGCTCGGTACAGACCAAGCCTTTATCTAAAAACTTAAAACTCTCTTTTGTTCCTATAACAGTATAACACAAATCACCTAATAAGCAACTAATATGTTTTCAAACATTTTCTGAAAATCAATATTTTCCGTACCAGGTCGGCGTTGTTTGTGTAAATCCTTTGAAATAATCATAAATTGTTTCGGCTAGTTGATACATCATTGTCATATCTTCTTTTTTCCCAAAATGATATGCCCAATACAAATTACCAATACAAGATTCAGCAGCATACACACTTAAAATCGGAAAAAAATCATCAGGAATTCGACCATGAAAATACCCATCAATAATACCTGTTTGAAAAGCAGCACTTTTTTCCACATTAAACGCAAACGGTTTAAACTCATCATAAGGATCTCCATACTCACTTCTGTCCCAATCAATGACATGAATATGTTGACCGTCATATATCATATTTCCCACATGAAAATCACCATGTTCAATTTTGATGGGCCGTTGCTTCATCAAAAATATATTCGATTGAAGATGATCAACAAACGTATCAAAATGGTTTACTTTTATATCAATGCTATTCGCATTTTTTAGTTTATTATCTACTTTTTGTTGATAATAGTCCAAAAAATGACATTGAACATCGACAGATATACCGTGTATTTCTGTCAAATATTGTCCGCACTCTATCCCTAATGCATATTGCTGTTTTATAGGTAGTGAATGTATGACATTTCTTAAAATAACACCTTGTTTCCATTCAAAGAGTAAAAAATCAGTTGTATCTGTTAAAGAACCATAATCAACTAAATGAGAAATATAGGGATTTTTTATAGCCTTTATTTTTTCTAACAAAGGCATTTGATTAGATACTTTATCGGTAGAGACAAGGCGCAAAAGAAATTCTTTCCCGTCTTTATCTTTGATATAAAATTTTTTGTCTACCGAATACCCTTTCTGAATTGGTGTTATTGCTTGAATAGAAGCATAAAACGGTAGCCTATCAAACATTTTATACCTCCTGTTCCAAAGCGTATAGCTCAATCGCTTTGGCAACGCCGTCTTGTTCATTTGTATCTGTAATATGTGTAGCAATTGCTTTAACATTTTCTGTAGCATTTCCCATAGCAACACTCACTCCTGCATATGCAAGCATTTCTAAATCATTATTTGCATCTCCAATTGCCATAATCTCTTCTCGTTTAATATTTAAACTATTGGCTAATTTCTCTAACGCCGTGGCTTTTGTTGCTCCTTTTGGCATTGTTTCAAAAATATAAGATTGACTTCGTACAACACTAAAATGTTCTGATAACTCTTTTTCATATTTTTCTTGGAATATATCTAGTCTTTCGGGGGCAGCGAGAAACATGCCTTGGAACATCGTATATTCGCCACTAATTGCTTCATCAATAGATAAAAATTGAGGTTCTAAAAAGACAAGTGAGGCATCTTTTTTCACTTGTTCTTGAGGCTCTTCATCAACACAAAAATAATGTTCCTCATCAAATAGTGTAAATTGTACATCTTTATTTTCATGATTGATACGATTTAAATACAACATATCATTTTTTGTTAATTGGTGCCAACTCACCAATGACCAATCTGATGTATGATGTGTGGAACAACCATTGTTTAATATGGCATACTCATCTTGTTTCAATCCTATTTTTTCATAAATCGGCTTTACTCCAGACAATGCTCGTCCTGTACAAATTACAATTTTTATACCTTTTTCAACGGCTTTATGAAGCATTTCAATTTGTGGTTTAGTCACTTCTTTTGCTTCATTCAAAAGTGTGCCGTCCATATCTATTGCTATTAGTTTTATCATACAATTTCTCCTTTTTTCATGCTAGGGGTGTGCAACCGCCCAAAAGGGTGTGCAAATGGCTCTAGGGGTGTGCAACTTTTAACGATTTGATTTTTCCATATTATTATAACATTTTTTATTGGTTTTCTTCCAATAAAAAAATACCCTACCTCCATGGCAGGGTGAATCATTATTCGCGAGTCATGTCATTTTCTCATCGATACAAAATTTTTCCATCAGTAAAGTGAATGGTGATTCTCTTGTCTGTTTCGATAACGATTTTCTCTATTAGTATATTAAACAGTGTTGGATTGAACTCCCTAATTAGGGTGTCCTGTTTTCCAATAATGTCAATACACGATTTTAAGTTTTGAATACGAATATGATAGTTGACCAACTCTTCCTTTTTCTCTTCAAGTAACAATTCTAGTTTTTCATATGTTTTAACCAATTTATCGTATATCTTTTGATAATTACTTTGGTCTTGTGCTAATTTTGAATTGGTGTAAACTAAATTTTCAACTTCGTCTTGTACAACAGTCAATTTATTGTTCAAAGTATTGATTTCATCTTTTAATGTCATATTACTCTCCAATTGATGAACTAAAATACCTAAATTATCAATAATCTCTTCTTTATTCGCAATTTGCTGATTTAAAGCATCAACAATCCATTCTTGAATGTCTTCATCTGTTACATGTGGTGTTTGACATTTATTCTTATCTTTATACTTATGGCTACATCTATAAATGTGTCTTTTATACTTACTATTAGAATGCCATATATATCGACAATACTTATTTCCACAACAACCACACTCTATTTTTGAAAAATAATTCTTTTCTGTTGCCCACTTTGTGTTATGTCTTAGTTGTACTTGCACCATATCAAAGATTTCTTTATCAATAATGGCTTCATGACTATTCTCAACATAATATTGTGGCAACTCTCCTTCATTTTTCTTCTGCTGCTTATTTAGAAAATCAACGCTATAGTATTTTTGAAGAAGTGCATCACCTTTATATTTTTCATTTTGTAAAATACTTTTCACGCTGCCATACGACCATTTCTCTTTACCAGCTGGAGTCTTTATATTTTTTTCAGTTAATTCTCTTGCGATTTGATTGGGATTTTTCCCTTTTAAAAATAAACTGAAGATGTATTCTACAATTCTAGCTTCATCCTTATCGACTTCAAACCCACCATCTTCACTTTGTTTAAAACCTAAAACCGTTGAATAAGAAAATGTCACTTTTCCTTCTGCTGCATTTTTACGTTTTGCCCACTTGACGTTTTCTGAAATACTTCTACTTTCTTCTTGGGCAATAGAAGACATAATGGTAATCAGTAGTTCGCCCTTTGAATCAAATGTCCATATATTTTCTTTTTCAAAATAAATTTCTACACCCTTGTCTTTCAATTGACGAACTGTCGATAACGAATCAACGGTATTTCTTGCAAATCGTGAAACTGATTTCGTAATGATTAAATCAATTTTACCATCCATTGCGTCAGATACCATTTCTTGAAATCCTAATCGTTTTTTAGTAGTTGTTCCGCTAATCCCTTCATCCGAATACATCTTCACAAATTCCCAATCTGACCGACTGTTGATATACGATTCATAATAATTCATTTGTGTTTCGTAAGACGATGCTTGGTCTTCTAAGTCCGTTGATACCCTCGCATAACCAGCAACTTTTCGTTTATGAACACTCGGTAATTTAGACTGATTGCTTAATCGTTTATCTGCTTCAATGGTAATAATTTTTTTAGTCATTCTTTTTTCCTTTCCTTAGATTGTTTTTCTGTTTTAATTCTTGTACCTTTTCAAAAATAGATTTGGCAACAATTGGTTCGTGTGCAGCTTCAACAATATATTTATTTAAAGCTCCTTCATTTGGTATAGATCGGCTTTTACCTCTCCGTCTATACGTCTTTTGTAAAATGAGAATACCTGTATAAGCTTCTTGATTTAATATGTTATGGATGATGGATCGTGTGAATGAGTTTCCTTTTCGTGTTGTAAAACCATCTTCATTTAATCGATTGGCTATTTTTGATGGCGTTATCCCTGAAATATAATCATCATATATTTTTCTAACTAACATTGCCTCGGATTCGTATATGTCATAGTGATCGTCTTTCCATCTATAACCTAGAATAGGTTGCGGATTATGGGGTATTCCTTGTTCAAATTTCTTTCTAACTTTCCATCTGATATTACTACTAATTTGATTTGACTCTTCTTCTGCTAAAGTTGCCAATAATGTAATCAGTAATTCGCCATCTGTCGTTAAGGTATCAATACTTTCTTTTTCAAATCGAACACTAATACCTAGTTGCTTTAATTCCCTTATAGTTTCTAATAGTTCGATAGTGTTTCGTCCAAACCTTGAAATAGATTTTGTGAGGATCATATCAACTTTTCCATGCCGACAATCATCGAGTAACTTTAAATAATTTTTTCGATTTTTTATTTGTTTGCCACTAACCACATCATCAGAGTAAACACCTACATACTCCCAATCAGGATGATTTTGAATCAATTGATTGTAATAAGATACTTGATTGGAGAGTGAATTTAGTAAATGATGATGAGATACTCGTGTATACGCTGCAACTTTTAACTTTTCTCGTTTTGGTAGTGCAGATAATTGCTTAATAACTTTCATTGTATCCTCCTTTTTGTTATGACTATATATCACTCTGAAACGTTTATTTATCAAGTATTAGGATCAATAATTTACCTAGTTTTGGCTCATATTTTTTAATCATTTTTTCTTTAAAAAGCTCATATTCTTCCGCTGTAATAAGATTATTTTTAATTAAATTATCAACAAGGGTCATTGTGATTTGAAAGGTTAATTCATTGTTTTTATTCATTATGTCCTCCAAATCTATCGTTTATGTAGCACTGATGTGAACAATACACTCTTTTTTTATTGGCGTAAGATTTAAATGATTCACCACATTTTTTACAGGTATGCGTAGTGTATGATTTCCGATTCACTTTATCTAAGTTCTTATTCCACCACTTCATACGACACGTATCACTACAAAACTGTTTCACTTTTTTGCCTTGTTTTTGAATAAGTGCTTCACCACAACCTTTACATCTATGACCATCATTTACCTTAACTTTCTCAATCCCTTCACGTCTACATACTGATTTAACCGTATTGACAGATATAGCTAGTAAACTCGCAATCTTTTTATAACCTAATCCATTTCTTCTTAATCGTATAATGTCATCTTTGTGAGTCATTTTCTCTACCTCCAGTAGATAAAGGACAAAAAGCGAGGTTCTAAGTACCAAAATTTATCCTGTCTACATCTCAGGCAACAAAAATAAATAAAAAATTAACCTTTAAAATAAAAAAAAGACCTACCTAAGCATCACTACTTAGATAGGCTTTCTACTATAATAGTTCATTTACTTTTTGTTGGACTTGATGATAATCGTATCCAGCTTGCGTTAAACGATTCTTTCTCTCTTGTCCGTTGCCCCATTGACCGTTAATGACTTCTCTAGCTACTTCATCAATAGATTTTAGTTTTGGGGTTGGTTGTCCACTTAACAATTCATTCACTTTTGCTTGTACTTGATTATAGTCATACCCCGCATTAGTCAATGTCGTTTTGCGACTAGCACCATTCCCCCACTTACCGTTCAATACTTCTGTTGCCACTTCATCGATTGATTTCAATGTAGGCTTAGATGTTGATGGTTTGCCCAACAAGACATTCACTCGTTCTTGGACTTGCAAAGGATCATATCCAGAAGCACGTAACTTTTGTTTGCGTTCCTCTCCATTTCCAAAACGTCCGTTAATGACTTGTCGTGCCACATCATCAAGATTCGTATAGGTTTGTTGAACAGGTGTCGATAACTGCCCACTTAATCGCTTATTCACTTCAGTCGCAATATAGGGGAACTTGCTACCAAGATAAGGTCCTGGACAGTTCGTATTCGCAAACCATTCATGCTTCGTCAAATTACCACTTGTATCACCTGTATAATTGAGTGACGGAATGCCGTTACGCTGACAAATATCCACACATAATTGAATAGTTTTTTCTAAAGCCACATCACTCACATGCCAGTTACCACCATACTCATCATTGGCCACTTCAATCGTAATCGCTCGGTTGTCATTGGCTGCACTTGACGAGCACCACGAACGATTATGTTCCTCAACATACATACCGACTCTACCACTGGAATCGACCCCATAATTCGAACTTGCTTGTCTTGACACTGGCGCAAATACATTCCCACACGTTTCAACCGATAGATTACCTGCCATGTGATGAATGGTAATCGTATCAATGGTATGATTGCGTTGCCCACTATGATTTGGGCTTAATTTGACATAATTGACTAATGGACTATTACTCATGTTCATTCCCTCTTTCTTTTAATTGTTGTAAAATAGATTTTAATTTTTCTGGAATTGGCAAACCTAAGTGGGCGGCATTTTCAATAATCGATATCCCTTCATTTGATACATAAAAGAAGATAACCATTGCGCGTAAAACACCTACATGCCCCAAAATCTGCACATCCAGTAAGTGGGCAATCCCCACTAATGCAAAAATAATGATTTTTCGTGCGATACCATTAAACCCAACGTCACTGGATAAACGTTTATCCGCAATCGCACACAAAACACCTGTTACATAATCTGTAACCACAAATACCAATAATGTGTATAACATGCCGTCTAATCCTCCTAAAAAATAACCAAGTGTGCCTCCAATAACTGAAAACACCACTTGGCATGTTGACCATAATTCTTTCATAGTGTATCCTCCATTCTTTACTTCCATTTGCCAACCACATTATAATTAAATATATAATTGGCATTCGATGCTTCTAAGCCTCTGACAACTTCAAAGACGCCTGTTTTAGATATAGAACCTACCTGTCCTGATCCAGCCATCACCATCCCTGCCCATGTAATAGGCGATAAAGTCACAATGACGGTCGGTAACTCTTTAAAAACAAAAGGGTATGCTAAATCCGTTGCTGCAATCGGTCCAGAAGTAAATAAACTTCCCCATCTATTTTTCACATCAACTGTTACCGACTTTCTCGTACTCAATTCCATCACACCACTATACCATTTACGGTAAATCCAGTTATTCTTCATGCCTTGTTCCATCACAAAATCACTCATCACGGCATTTTTATATTTAAAATCCCAGTTAGGTGATACATCAAGTGTGTTTTGTAATTCTGCAACCTTACCAACACCGATACCTTTTCCAGAACTGTGAAAATCGAGTAACACAAAGGCTGTTCCAACGCTCACTACAACTTGACTCGTATTAAAAGCATCTCTTAGTGTCACCGTCACTTCCCAAGAACTCTCCCCACTGGCAGGAAAGATGACACTCCCTGTTTTACTATACGTTTCCATTGGTATACTCTGCGTAGTCGATTGACTTTGGTTTTGCCGTTTGTAACTGTAACTGAGTACCTTTTGATTTTTATTGTTCACTGGGGCAACAGCACACGCATACTCCAATTTAATATACGCTCCAGACTCATCCAGTGTCCCATTGGCTTGGCAACGATTGGCTTTTGCCATCGTAATTCTAGGTTCATACCAATCATACACAACAGGGGTCACGACTTTTGTACCTGTCATTCCCCTAGAATCCACAACTCTAGCTTCTACTCGTTGTGACGTTGACGTAATCACTTCAGATGTTTGATCACTACTTTGATACGTTATCCCATTTAAAACTAAACTGCGTGTTGTCACAACGGCTTGTTCATACAGCCTTTCTGTTACGGTTGCTTTGATTCTAGACTTTCCTCTGACAAAACCACCATAGGTGTTATAAAAATTGTTCACATCCGTTAAGGTGATGTTGACAACAGGTGCCATATCAGTAGTGGCTATGACGGTCACAGGAGGTGTATCCTTACTGCCAATCAGTTGACTTCCTGAGTAAGTAAGCACCCTAAATAGTAATTTATCCGTTGAATGCGTTAAATAGCGTCCCCACCATTTGGGTAACGTCCATGTATCACTTGTTGCGACATTCGATGCGATGGTTGTCCAACTTAATTTTCCCTCCACACCTGCTTGAATAGTATGTGTAAAGGTGCTTGTTGCTCTTGGGGTATAAATGGTAATCGTATCCCCAAAAGACATACTTGTCTTATTCAAGGTCGGTTGTGTGGCTCTGGCAATAGTTGGCAAATCCCATGATCCACTCCCTCTAGCATTCACCGCAAAATAGTAAATGCCAGCTTCCACACTGGCACTAAAGGTTTTATGCCCATCTGAGTCATGTGAAATGGTAAATTGCCCACTCGCAACACTGGCAGTCCCGGTTAATTGAATACGACTGGCTGATTGGTAAACAGTAGACCCTTCAATGACCACCTTAAAGTTTCCCGACATATACCAAGTGTTTGGATTTGCACCATTTCCTCTTAAGCTCCAATTGATGGTTGTTTGATTAGTGGATACATTTTGATTGGCAACATGCCACTCAAACGTTAAATACCTAACGTCATACGCATTCGTGTGAAAAGAACCACTGCTTGCCATCTTAATTCACCACCTTTGTAAAACTTAAATTACCTGTTGATCTTGGCATAAAAGCAAACTTACCCAATTTTAAACTTTGCAGATACTCTCCATCTACCGCATAGAATTTTCGATTATGCCAATAGGCACTCTCCACACCACCTTGTAAAAAGACAATGCGCTCATTCTCAATGCGAAGCACAATGGGACTATTTTGTTCACCTAAAATAATGTGCCCATTTTCAAAGCGAATATAACGGCTGAGTTCTGTAAATTGTCTCGCATTAGCACCGTATAAGGTCTCTTGTAACTGTTGATACTGATAAAACTGAAAAGAAATGGCATCTGATGTTTGTGTCATCATCGTTTGAACCGCACTCAACAGTTCATCTGCTTTTTCTTTGTTGTAGTATTTCTCGGATACGTCCAGTTTGATTTCATTGGCTGATTGTTGAATATACGAATTGGCTTCACGAATGGCTCGAACAATCGCTGCTGTATTCAACTCTTTCATATGTTCTTGTAAATTCTGATAAATCGTTTCAATTGAATGCTCCGTATGGAACTGTGTCACGGTCAGCGTTTTTTCTTCAATCCCAATGGACAAAGTACTACTTTCTGGATGAAGTAAATCAAGGGATAGTTGACTGACAAGCATCCGCTCATCAATGTTAAGACTTGGAATCTTTACTTTTAGCTTTTGCCCTAAGCCAAAGGCATCAACTGCCTCTCCTGCTTTAGACAAATCAGCAGCCGTTAATGTTATCTTACTAATCAATAGAACAGAATCCGCTAAGTCTTTACGTCCTGCACTAAGCAAATTCGTTGGATCTGTGATGTAGTCATGATGGGTCACTTTAGTAATCTCTCCGTAAAGTGCTATCGCATGCTCATCTCGAAGCGCCTTATCGCCATGATTAACCGATTCAATCGTCACATAGCGTTCCGTATCCGTATCGTCATCTGTTATCTTACTGCCTAAAGGAATCACAATCGTAGCGAGTTCGTCACTAAACCATTCTCGTTTGGCATCCAATAAATTGATGGTTTGTTCTATGGTTTGATGATTCACATCATTCAAATCATTGACATAATCCAAGTACACACCATCTACTTGATAGCGGACATAAAAATAGCCACCCAGTTCTTTTAACAGTTTATCCCTTAAAAAAGACCAAGTGGATGTGTAATCACTAGATGAACGGACGATGTTCCCCTTTGCGGTATCATTGGTGACCGTCACATATCCTAATTTAAATTGTTTATCTGAACTAACTTGTGCATTATGACTGAGTAACACGTCCTGTAACACATCTTCAACACGTCTATTTCTAAAATCATACGGTTCAAGCACACTGTCATTGAAGAAGGCTAAGTCACTCTCACATTCAACGGTTTCTGTTTGAAAAAGATCAACACTAGGTGAGAAAACACGTCCCCTAAAAAGCAACCGATCATCGTCATATAACGTAATGATGGATTTCATATACTGGATTTGACCATAAGACGGATTGCTTTTAGGTATCGTAAAGGTCAATGTCCCGACCGTATTTAACGAACTGTTCAATCTCCCTTCAATAATGGTATACTCTGGAATGAGGGGATTATAGATTAAATCATTATCGGCATAAATGCGATACATTATAACACCTCCCTGATGTACTGAGTCGTTAACGTGCCATTGCCTGACACCCTTAACGTATTATTCCCCATTTCAAGGAGAATCCCTAATTGATGCTCACCCTTTTGCACCGTATATCGTTTCCCTTTGTATTCAATCGTCGCCATGCCAGTTGTCACAATACTTAATGGCGTTGGCATCCCTGCATACCCAATGGTGATGTACTGAAATGCACTTGTCAGTGTCGTACTCGATACCACTTCATCACCAATCAATCGAAATGGATAACAGTCTACCGTGGCTTTGATGGTCGATTTAGCTGGTGTTCGCTCATAAGAATGAAACGTCATCGTACCCACAAAATAACCCTCTAAATGTGAAAACCGAATATGCACCTGTTTATTATACACATGCACAAACAATAATGACCGAAGCCTTTCTCGCTCTTCTTCTGAACCGGTCATGCCTAAAACCAGACTGATGGTTCGATTTGAAAAATGTGTATAACCTGTTAAAGCTCTACTCATATCAAGGTCACCATTTCTGCCCGGAACAGATACTTTGTGTACTTTCATCTCAGGAATACCAATATCAAATTCTTCTAAAATAATTCCTTGCTTATATAAGTCTGTGTCATCAATAAACAGTGTAATCATCCTCTAGCCCTCCTTACTGCCATTTTTCCCAGTCCACTATCAATACTTGGGAGTAATCGTCCAACCAATGTCCCATCATCTAAGTAGATGGCTTGTGTACTATTTTCTGCGATAATCGCTAAGTATTTTTCAATCATCTCATTGCCTCCCATTTTCTCTTGAAACAGTTTATCCAAGTGATAATAAAATCCTTTTAACGGAAGAATCGCTTCATGCCCTGCTTCGCCTCCTGCCATTAAGGAAGTGCCATTCATACCAAACAATGTTGGTCGTGTCATAATCCCACCTTCTTTATACCAATCAATGGATAAGCTCGGTACAGATGGAGGGAGGATTGAAAAACTTCCCTTAATACTAAAATGTGGCAGTTTTATCTTTGGAAAACTAATCTTCATTCCAGCAAAGAATCCCACCACTGCATCAATAGCTTTTTTGACAGTATTCTTGGCAGCTTCAATCGGTGTGGTAATGGCTGATTTGATGCCATTCCATACATTTGTTGCCGTTGTTTTAATGCCATTAAAAATACTGCCTACTGTGCTAGAAACAGAATGAAATACCGTTGAAACAGCGGTTTTTATACCATCAAGAGCAGTGCCAACAGTAGACTTGATGCCATTCCATACCGTACTGGTGACACCTTTAATCGTTTGAAACACAGTTGACACCACATTTTGAATCATTGATAAGACCGTTGAAATTGTTGTGCTGATGGATTGCCATATCGAAGATAGAATCTCTTGGATAACACTCATAACACTACTGATTACACTAGATACGGCTTGAATACCACTATCAACAATTCCTTTAATGCCCTCCCATACCGATAGAATCACCTCTTTACAGTTTTCCCAAATAAACTGAAAAGGTAAAGTGATAAGGGCAAAGGCACCTTGTATTAAAGACACTAAAAATTGTAAGCCAACATCTAAAATAGCCTTAATCGTTTCCCAAGTGGTCGTAAAGAAAGAGACAATACCGTTCCAAGCCGTCATAAAGTAGGTGGACATATTCTGCACAACTGTTGTAACCGTTTGTGTGATGGTTCCCCATACATCCTTAAACCATTCCGTAATCGCTCCCCAGTTTTTAATCACTAAAATAATACCAGCGATGGCTGCGACAATACCTGCAATAATACCAATAATGGGTAATAAAGAAAGATGTAATGCACCAAATCCAGTTGCTGCTCCACCAGCTGCAACCCCAGCTGCCGTTGTTCCTGCCGCACTGGCTCCTCCTGCAACCCCAACAGCTGCAGTAGCAGCACTGGTTCCAGTTAATAAACCAATCAATGGACTAAGAACACCTGTAATCGTTCCGATGGCTGTGATTATTTTACCCGCTACGACAAGGATTGGTCCTACTGTTGCGACAATCACACCAAAGGTTGTAATCGCTTCTTTCATACCAGGAGATAAACTATCCCATCCAGATTTGATATTTTTAAACACTGTCGCTAATTTTTCAAGCATGGGTTTTAGAATCGTCATTAACGTATTACCGACATCGGCACCGACAATTTTTAATTGGTTCATCGTTGTTTGAAAACTATCAATTGGATCAATGGTGTTTTCGAAGGTCGTTTCAACTGAACCCATATTATCTTGTAAAGACGTCCCTAATTCACTAAAGTTCAGTGACCCATTTTTACAAGCTTGATAAATCGCCCCTCCTGCTCGTTTACCAAACAATTCATACGCCACTTGTAGCCCTTCCGTATCACTTTTGGCATGGACCATCCTATTTTGAATATCCGATAAGGCATCGTTTAGTGGCTTACCTTCTGCAGTAGCGTTTGTTAATGCCTTGGTTAATCCGGTCATCACTTGTGACGTATCAGCTCCGGACATTTCCACATTCCCTAGAAAGTTGGCAGCGTCACTGGCTGAAAAGCCGAGTTGTTGGAGCGAGGCGGCATTGGTAACCATGACACTGGATAAAGTGTCCATACTGATGCCTGTTCTCTGACCGACTGCATTCATCGTATCCAATAATGCCCCTGTATCTTCAGTCGTTAAACCAAAGGCTGCAATCACTTTTTGTGTGTTGTCGATTGCGGTAGATACGTCTACATTATTCAGTTGTGCAAACTTGATAAACTGAGTAGATAGTTCTTCTAGTTGTTTACCTGTTACACCAAAACGCGTATTGACTTCACCAATGGCGGCACCAGCTGTCTCAAAGTCTGTCGGAATACTGGTGGCGATACGTTCCATAATCCCTTGCATGTCTTCAAGTGCTTCACCACTTGCGCCAGTTTTAGTCACAATCGTATCGAGTCCAGCATCTACTTCATTAAAAGCACTAATAGACGCCGCACCAATGCCAACAAGTGGTAAAGTTAAGTGAGTAGATAACTTTGTGCCAATTTCTTGTGTTTTATCACCAATATTTTTCAGTTTATCCCCTACTTCTTTTACCGATAATGCCACCACATTCGGCACTTTCTTAAACTCTTCTTGTAACTTAGATAAAGACTGCTCGGTTTCAATGATTTCTCGTTGCAGAGCATCGTACTTATCTTGCCCTAGTTCGCCATTTGCCAGTTGCGTTTTGGCTTGTTTGTCTGCTTCTTTTAATGCATTTAATTTGATGCTCGTTTCATGAATAGCTTGTTGGAGGAGTTTTTGTTTTTGCGCCAGTAACTCCGTATTCTTTGGATCAATTTTTAATAGCCGATTTACATCCTTTAATGCAGACTGCGTATTTTTAATAGTACTATTTACAGACTTAAGTGACTTATCCAACCCTGTTGTATCCCCACCAATTTCAACAGTTATCCCTTTGATACGATTTGCCATGTGATTACCTCCTTTCCTAAAAATTGACATGAAAAAAGCACCTACTATTTAGTAAGTGCTACAAATACTTATCACTAATTAATTTATTAGTAAATCAATCTATTTAAGTTCTTTAGTTCTATTTCATTTATATTTATCTTAGAATATCCATCTTTCAATAATTTTACTTGGACAGACCAAAATAAATCTTCACATACATCTGGACGATTGGATGTTTTTAATCGATCGTCGTAATGTACTGTAGCTGTCAGAAATAACTTATCACAATCTATTCTAGTTGGTCGCGTAAATGGATTCCTAGATATGTCTGGCTGCTCATCATGATAATGGACCATTGGATTATTAATAAGCATATAAGGTTTTAGTGTTTGACATTTAATGTACTCATAATCTGTACCCAAATGTTTGTGACAAATATACATATGTGAAGCCACGGCCATTCCATCCGATATAGACGGATAAGGTACTTTCATTCTCACAACATCTCTTTCGTTAATCAATTAGAAGCCTCCCTTCTTCGTCAATATCGACGAATACCGGGTTATGGAGTTCTTCATTTTCCGCAAGAGTAAGCAACATATCGAAATGTTTCTCTGTAAGTGATTCCGAATCAGATTTTGAAAATACAAAATATTTTTTATCTAAATTTATAATTGTTGAGTTTTCTATCATATTTGTTGAATACATTGCATCTAATGTGTCAATCAGCTTCTCATCATTATAGTTGAAATCCGATTCATCTAAATCCACTTGATACTCACCAGACATAATGCGAGTTTCTTTGGATTTCCAAAGATTCATCTGATGTGTAAGATCCGATAATTCCTTTTCTGTCATAGTACCAACTATAAAAGCACATTTTTCAGCTCTTTTACCATTAATAGATTCAACATTTTTATCATACGCACTCTGAGCCGCCATATTAAAGCTTGCTCTTTCCTTAGTATAATCTCCCCAAACATTACTGAATACCGGACCTTTTTTATACCCTCTTAAATGACTAAAATCAGGGGTCTCTCCAGATACTTTCGTCAATGCTTCATAAAACAACAAAAATTTTTGCAACTTTAAAGGGGTCTCATATGATGTATTATTGTGTTTCTTTAGCCAACCACTTAAAGATAATTTTCTTTCATTTGAATAAATCATATTAATCCTCCTCTCATAAGTTATATCATTTTACATTAATCTGATATTAATGTAAATATATTTTTTCCGTTTTTTTGCTTGTTTGATTACTTTTTTTATTATACCATAAATACTCAAATCTTTAAATCAAAACTTATCAAACTCTTTTTGTCCTGCAACTCTGTTATACTTTACACTGTCATTCGCTTTCTCTGTCCAAATATCGAGCACTAAACCAATGGTTAAAAGGTCGAGATCTCTTATCGCAATCCCAACCTCCACACATCGAAGTAAAAATAAGGCTGTCGTCATTTCCCGACTACTTGATGTAACTTTTTTCTGTTTTCCACATCCGTTTGAAGATTACTCCCCCATAGTTCTAATATTTCAGGCAAAATTTCATAAATAGAAAACATCTCAAATTGGTCTAACCATTCTTCAATGGTTGATGGAATACTATTATCGGCATGATAAGCCATAATATACGCCACATTCTCAAAAATCTCCAAGTCATCTATCTCGAAACTGCTCCCATTACCTTGATAAGACTTCTCAAGTTTCGCTAAGTCTTTAAAGATGTCACGCTTAAATGTCAAACGGTATAAACGCGGAATGGTAGCCGATGACTTAAACGTAACGGTTTGATTTTGAATCGTGATTATCTTTTGTATCATATAAACCTCCTATCGTGATGGACTACTTACTGTTTGAGCTGTTGGTACATAAACTGCTTTGTACCAATTTTGATAGGCTGTATCCTGTGTGGTATCTCCAGTGCGTGATTTCACTAACCCATCTTCTCTAGGATCTGCTGTTAAGGTTAACTTTTCCGTCCCTGGACTAATCGACTCTTCTTTTGTTTCTGATTCAATCGATGGGCGAGAGGTTGAACAATTATATAAAACGTGACGAATCGCTTTTTCATCCCCATCAAATTCAAATAACAGGGCAAATTTCTCGGTTTCTTTTACCGTTGCTTTTTCAACCAAAACACCATTTTTATCCAATTCTTCATTCAAGATTTCTGTTCTAAACCACTCAGGTATTAAGGCAATTTCCAAATCCCCACTATATCCATTGTTGGATGTCGACCTAAAGTAAACAATCCCATCGGCATAAAATGGACTGGATTCGCCTTCTGCTTCTAAACTAATACTAACAGCCCCTAAAATGGGCTTAGGTGTGCCATAAGTAAATGTCCCTTCAGGGCTTTTCGTGAGTTTTGCGGCATGAACATTCTTTAAATTGTATTTGACTTTGTTTCCCATATTTTTTCTTCCTCCATTTCAAATGTATATAAAACTTCATAGAGTTTTTCACTCTCTATCCATACTTCGCTTTTACGATAAACAATCTCTGCTTGATCCAAGACGAATTCAATCTTTCGCTCGGATACCACATCTTTTTTATCCGTGTACAACTCCAAATGCACGACCACAATTTTATGATGAATTCTCCCATCCGCTTTAAAATGATTGGTGCTAGGTAACACATAAAGCATAAACGGTGGGTTTGGTACGTTACTTTCTGCGAAATGATGGTAAGCAAACGGCAAGTCGATTTGTTTCATCAGTGCTATGACACTAACCATTTTCTAAAATCTCCTTTACTTTATTTTCAAAAGACGTGACTGCTTCTTGTTCTGCTTGTGCAATATGGGGTATCGCTGTCGTTCGCCCCCCATTTCGTTTGGCATGACCAAATTCTAATAAGTGTGTGAGTTGATACTGATTTCTTGAATGCACCACAACATTCATGCTGTTACGATTTTCTTTTGTGGTGGTTACTACCCAACTGTTACGATACCGACCACTTCTTTTAGGGGCAGTAGATTGCATACGTGCTTTTGTTTCTTGACCAACTTCTTTAACCGTTACTTTAATCTGCTCATTGGTTAGCTTTTGATACTGCTCGAGTTCTTTTTGAATCACTTGAGCTAAATCATCTAACTTTACTTTCATCTCTCCACCCGTTGACAATGCAGTTTGATGGCTTTTTTCTTGTGATTCATGTGGTCTACCCCTTTAATGTTATAAAGATGATGATCAAAAACAACTCGGAAATGGGTACTGTCTAACTGTGCCACTTCAGAGGCATACCGAATCGTAAAATCAAGTTTAGTATGATCCCATACAGCACCTGTTGCCGTTTGTTCCAGTGGACTTTCACTACTGACGGTCGCATAACACGAATACAGCTCTTTCCATACCTCTGTTTGATTGCCAATATCATCTGTTTCAATAGTTGTTACTTGTATGGTGATTCTAGTATTCAATAAACTCACCTTCATTAAAAGTCCACCTTTCTAAGCCCAAACAATAAACTTCTTAATGTCAAGGTTAAGTCCTTATGGTTGGCTTCTTCTCGGTGTTCATATAAATAGGCAATGGCATAAAGCATGGCTGTATGAACTTCTTCTGACAATAAAAGAGTAGACGACAAATCATCCACTCTCAAAATGTGCATACATAAATGTTTAGCAGTTGCCATCAAAGATTCAAGCAGTGAGTCATCATCGCTCGAATCAATTCTTAAGTACTGTTTGACGTCATCTAATGTTAAACCCACTGCTTAAACCTCCTGTTACCCTTGTGTACTTAAAATCTGAACAGCTTCTTTGACAATCAACTTACCATCTACACGTTCTTTTGCCACATAACCAATCATCCCATTCCCTGCGAATAACTCCGTTAAGGCTTTAAAGGAACGAGCACCACGATCTCCAATGTTGTAATAACTAAAGTCCCCAAAGGCGATTGCATTTTCTGGTGCAAAAGCAGAGGTGTAAATCGGATACCCTAACAATCTGTCCGGTTCCCCTTGTTGATAGCTTGGTTGCCAAATGTAGGCGCCGTTACTATCCTTGAACTTACGAATTTGAGCGATGGTCTTATCGTTTGTGATGAACACCGCATTTTTACGATATGGACGTTTCAAGGCATGAATCAAATTAATCACATCATCGGCTTTAATTGCTGTCACTTTATCTAGGAACGTACCACCATTGCTTTCATGGAAAATACCTGTTGGCTTGTTGTTCCCATCACCATTTAAAAAGGCATCTTCTTCTGCATTAGCCAGTGCTTTACCAAATTGTTCAGTGATATAACTTTCCAAGTTAAAGGCGCTATCATACAGTAATTCTTCTGTCACTTTAATGGCCACATGCAGTTTGTGGGCATCTAATAACATCTGACTAAACGTCGCCTCTCCAAAGGATAATGCTGCTCCTTCGTCAATCCAAGCCGCTGCTGGACTTGAACCGGCGATGTTTATTTTATGATTGCCTGCTGTTGTAATGACTGTGGCTAAAGAACGAACAATATTTTCATCCTCTAACACTTGAATTAAGCGACTATCATACTCTTCTGGTACTAAATACCCACCATCGGCATCCACACCTTCTTGTAGGACATTCGATACTTGTTTAAAGTTGGAACGTAAGGCTTGAAGCATACTCGTTTTGTATTCTTGACTAGCACGTCCTGTTTTTTCTTCGATAGCTTCTTGTCTTGGTTTTTCTTTAATCGGTGTATTGATGGGTTTTTCCATCAATTTATCCAATTGTTCTTCACGTTGCAGACGGTCAATTTCTTTACTGAAGTTCATTACTCTTTGTTCCATTTCTTGGTACTGTTTGGTCTGTTCTTCGGTAAGTAACCCGTCTTTATCTTTGTTTGCTTCCACAAAGGCTTTCGCACCTTCCCATGCAATATTTCTTTTTTCAATCATGTCTAATAACTTGCTCATATGTATTACCTCCAATTTTTGATTAAGTTAAGTCTGTCTAGTAAATCTTGCGACTGTGCTGTGTTGATTTTTGGCTGAATGTGACATTTTTCAACCAATTTTTCTTTGAGTGAATTTTCAACCACCATTTTTGAATATGCGTTTGATACGACAACTACCTCAATTGTTTCATTGCCCTCTCGCTCGAGTAACCCATCACAAAATCCCAATTCAATGGCTTTATGAACATTCATCCACGTTTCACCATCCATCATATTGGATAGTTTTTGACGATTTAAACCTGTTTTGATTTCATAGGCATTCATAATGGATTCTTTTACCTCATCCAACATAGAAATGGCTTGTTTCATATGCTCTTTGTCTCCAAAAGCAATCGTCATAGGATTATGAATCATCATCATGGAAACGGGGCTCATCAACACCTTTGTCCCTGCCATGGCAATCACCGATGCGGCACTTGCGGCAATCCCATCAATTTTGATGACTACTTCTCCTTTATGGTTCATTAACATGTTGTAAATTTGAGCAGCCGCGATACAATCCCCACCTGGCGAATTAATCCACACGGTAATATCTCCCTGATGCTTGTCTAATTCCGATTTAAAAAGTCTTGGCGTGACGTCATCATCAAACCAAGACTCCTCTGCAATCGTGCCATTTAAAAACAATAGATGTTCATCCTTATTGTTTGTTTTCCAATTCCAAAACTTCCTCACTGGCATTTTCCTCCTTATTCAAATTTGCGAATGCTCCTGCGTGTTTTAGTGGTAACATATTCCCATTCACTAAATATAAGTCACCACCTTCTTCAGTAGGTATTCTATCTAGGTTTTCTAGTAGACGAATATCATTCGCACTCATCCACCCATTTTGACGACCTACCGCATAGCCATTCATACGTGACTGATAATCGCCACGAAGCAGACCATCCACATTAAACTTCACATAAAACTGTGCTTTTTCTTTATCTTTTAGTAATCTGCGATTAAAGGCTTGTTCAAACCGAATCACCCATGGATCTAAGGTGTATTTCACAAATTCAAGTGACTGTTGTTCGATATTAGAAAAGCTCGACTTTTCAAGATCTCCTACCATATGGGGTGGAATCCTAAAAATGCGAGCGATCTCGTTTAGTTGAAATTTACGTGTTTCTAAAAACTGTGCTTCATTAGGCGATATAGAAATGGGCGTGTACTTCATGCCTTCTTCTAAAATCGCCACCTTATGCGAGTTATTCCCTGAAAAGCCCCTTGTCCAACTTTCCCTTAGACTTTCTGCATTTTTAACCGTCCCTGGATGTTCTAAAATACCCGATGGTGTTGCCCCATTAGAAAAGAACTTTGCCCCATATTCTTCTGCGGCAATCGACATGCCAATCGCATTTTTTGCCATCGCAATCGGTGAGTAACCAACCAAACCATCAAAACCTAAACCTGGTATGTGTAGCACATCTTGATAGGATAATCTCACTCGTTCCCCATTAGTACTTAGATATTCATAATAAATCGTATGGTTGTCATCTCTATCCACCGTCATTTTATCTGGCATAAGTGGGTATAACCCCACCACATCCCCTTTGCCATTACGGATGATTTGTGCATAAGCATTCCCCCACAAGAGTAAGTGTGTCATCAAGGTTTCTCGAAAGATAAAACTCGTCATTTCACTATTTGGTTCATTGTGCAGGAGGTTATATAAACTATGATTCGTTGCTTTTTGACTCCCCACATCTGTTATCTCATACACATGAAGGGGTAAACTTGCCAATGTCTCCGATAAAATACGGACACACGAATACACCGCACTCATGGTCATCGCCGTTCGTTCATTGACTCGTTTCCCACTAGATGATTGCCCAATGAAAAAGGAATAACTATTATTGCTGAGTTTGTTTTCTGGTTTATCTCTTGAACGAAATAGCCCACTAAATAATTTCATTGTTGCCTCCCAATTTTAAGTATAATAAAAGCACCTACTTTTCAGTAGATACTTTCCCTTAATTATGATATTCCCCTTAAAAAAAGACCATTTTAAGTTTTTGTCTTACATGGACAATTCAACTAAATCATTTAAACACTTAACGATTTCATTAAATTCAATATCTTTAGCATATGGATTTTTCTTTTGATATCTTATCCATCTTTCTTTAACTAAAGAATCATTATTAATATTGTCAATAATTTGTTTCGCTTCATCTTTTGTAATTTCTGTCTTTCTATATTTAAATGTCATGAGAACGGCTATTTTAAGCTGTTCTGTATCTACCATTTCTAATTTATTATTCAAAATAGCATAAATATCATAGAAATCTTTACTTCTACTATTATTTTCTGCTCTTGCCAATACTGTCTGTAGTTTCTCTGATAACACAGATTCCAATGGATATATTTTTAATTCAATATTATCGCCTAAAATTGTAGTATAGTTCTCTATTTTTGGATACGGAAAGATTGGGTCACCTGTTGCAACATCAATAGAAAAAGGAATTCTAATATTTGATAAATGCCCAATTACATGAAACTTCAATCCACCATATTCATCTTCTACTCGAATTTCTTGCACATCACTAATCAATTCAAACCATATATCCGATTGATTCGTTTTTCCTAAAATATCTTCTAAAACTTTTTTTATTTCTGTAGCATTCAATTTTATTCCTTTTACTAAAAAATCAATGTCTTGAGTAGATCTATTTTGAATGCCTAATGCATACGTTAAAAGCATTCCTCCCTTGAGCATAAAATTTTCTTTATGATTGCTGTTTGCTAGTAATTTCAAAAATTCATCAAAGAAAAATTTACTTAATACTGTATTGTAATTTAATTCTAGTTCTTTAGCCTTGTTTCTTAATTTTTGCGTAATACTATCTTTATTCATGAACAATTACCTCCAGTATTTCCTCTATCTGCTGTGATATATTAAATGCCTTAGCATACTCTCTAAGTTTCCATATGTCTCTGGAACCTTTCTTTAGATAAAAATTCCAAGCTTTTGAAAATATTTCTACATCTTGGTTTTTTCTATCTCTTACCAAATCACAAAGAGTTCTTTCCATATCATAAGCATATACAAGATTTCCCATCTCTGTCATAACTTTAGTCAATCCTATCTCATACCATTCTTTTTTTATTTGATGAACAAAGACTGTTTCTTTGATACGCCATGCATTATATCCTTGTTTCACAGTGACTTCATTAATAAAGGGGATTCTATCGGTCAAACCATAAAGATATAGTGCCGTTTGGTAGGAATAAATGCATGCTTTGTTTTTAAGTTGAAAAATATAAAGTTCATCGTAATTATCATAATTAGAATCAAAATAAATACCTCTTGCAACTCTTTCGAGCTTTCCTTTTTTTACCATATTCGTAAGGTACCATGATTCTACTTCACTCTCTGATACTTCTTTAGCTGTTATGATACCATTATTTTTTTCTATCATTTTTCTTATCTTATCTTCATTCATCATTTCGCACTTCCTTTTGTGCTTTATTATAAAATAAATAACGCACAAATGCAAGCTTAAGGTTACATAAACAAAATTCCGCGCCCATCATACACACTTTCCGTATTGACATTCCCACAACGAATAGCTCTATCTAATGCCATAATAGTCGCAATGGCACCGTCAATCTTTTCTGTTGATTTTTCTTTATCTGCTTTGATATTTCCTGCTGGGTCTGTTCGAATAAAAATGTTATCCATATTCCATCTTAAAACAGGATGCCCCCCATGTGCGATTTTCTTCTCTAGGGTTAATTTCATAAGTTCCTTAGTTGGTGGGCTCATATCTTTAAATCCTTGACCAAATGGCACCACTGTAAAGCCCATGCCTTCTAAATTTTGAACCATTTGAACGGCTCCCCAACGGTCAAAGGCAATTTCTTTAATGTTAAATATTTGACCTAATCGTTCAATAAATTTTTCAATATGACCGTAATGCACAACATTTCCTTCTGTCGTTTCAACATGCCCTTGCTTCTCCCATAAATCATACGGCACATGGTCACGTCTAACTCTTAATGGAATGGTATCTTCTGGCAACCAAAAGTATGGTAGTATCACATATTTATCGTCTTCATCTTCTGGTGGAAAGACTAATACAAACGCAGTCAAGTCAGTTGTAGAAGATAAGTCTAAGCCTCCATAACACACACGACCTTCTAGGTCTTCTTCATTCACACTAAACGCACACGCATCCCATTTCTCCATTGGCATCCAACGAATGGCTTGTTTAACCCATTGATTGAGTCGCAGTTGCCTAAAGGCATTTTCTTCTCCTGGATTTTGTTTAGCCGATTCACATGCCATTTCCACCTTTTCAATCGGTACGGTCACACCAAGTGACGGATTGGCTTTATGCCACACCTTTGGATCGGTCCAATCATCATTTTCATCCGCACCGTATATGACGGGATAAAAAGTAGGGTCGACTTTCCGTCCGTCTAAGATGTCCTTTGCTTTTTGGTGCGTTTCAAAACAAATCGAATGGGTATCTGTACCAGCCGTTGTGATTAAAAAATAAAGGGGCTGTGTGCGTGCATCTCCACTCCCTTTGGTCATAACGTCAAAGAGCTTTCTGTTGGGCTGTGTATGCAATTCATCAAACACCACACCGTGAATATTAAAACCATGCTTGGAGTAAGCCTCAGCTGATAAGACTTGATAAAAACTGTTGGTTGGTAAATACACAAGCCGTTTTTGAGAAGCTAGAATCTTAACTCGCTTATTTAATGCAGGACACATTCTTACCATATCTGCTGCTACTTCAAAGACAATACTCGCTTGTTGTCGGTCTGCTGCACAACCATAGACTTCAGCACGTTCTTCAAAATCTCCGCAACAAAGCAATAATGCAACAGCAGCCGCTAACTCACTCTTACCCATCTTTTTAGGGATTTCAATGTATGCCGTATTAAACTGTCGATACCCATCTGGCTTGACTATCCCAAATAAATCTCTGATGATTTGTTCTTGCCATTGAAGAAGTTTGAATGGCTTCCCTGCCCATGTGCCTTTAGTATGCGATAGGCATTCAATAAAATTGACGGCATAGTCAGCGAACTCTTTATTATAGGTTGATGTCTTTAATTTAAACGGACTTGGTTTATAGGTCATGTTCTGTCCTCCCAACAAAAAAAGGAGCCAATGCTCCTAAATCAATGCATCTAAAAATTGATATTCTTTTTCTAGCTGTTCTAATTCTTGTGTGATACATTGCCATCTAAATCCATTTTTACAACAGTCTCGTTTGTTTTTTAAACGATTCAGTTCCTGTTGTCTTTCTTCTAAAATCTCTCTTGCTGAAAATGGATCAACTTGTATCATGTTAAAATGTTTTTCAAATCTTGTCATGTTCATTGCCTCGCTTTCATGTTGTTACACGATATATCACTCTAAAACGACTATTTATCAAGTGTTTTTTCACTATTTAGAATGATTTTACGACATTCTTTTTTATCTTCTTCAATGAACGTGACAAACTTGTATAAACCCCTATCCAATCCATTTTTCTTAAAATCTTGCTTGTTGAATGGCTTTATGTGCCTTGTGTATCACTTGACTTAGGGTTTCTGCTTCGCAAAAACGATCAAATGCGTCATCACTTAGTTGCCCTTTTGATAAATCCCATAAGGCTTCATGTGCTTGGTTGGCACACGTCCTTGCCGTTTGGGCAATCTCTAAAAATTGAATCGCATTGCCTACGTTTCCTTTTTGTGCTTGTTGAGTAGCTAAATCTACATATTTTTTGCAGGCTTTTATTTCTGTTTTTAATCCGTTGAGTGCTTCTTGTGTATGTCTGTACATGGTGTTTTCTCCTTTTGTTTCGTTACACTATATATCACTCTAAACACTATAAATATCAAGTCTTTTTTAATTATTTCTCATGATGATTCAATTTTTTTAATCATCAAGTTTCATACAACAATCTTCACCCAATACGACACTCAATCGACTACCATTATCCCAAGAAACCATAATAGAGCCAATGTCATCTACTCCTAACACAGTCCCTTTTGTGCCAATAGGTGGCGCTTGTTTGTCATCCATTTTAACAAGTTTCACTCGAGTACCGTTTTGGTACTCCAATCTTAATTTCTCAATGTTATTTTTCATTTTTTCCATCTGCTTTTCCCAACTCATAGACTTCTTTTAAAAGTTTCTCTAAACTCATCACATAAACATCCAAAAAATCATCGTTATCTCGCATTCTAGGTACTAAATCGCCTCTACCTTCTAAAGAAAAAATATGCTTTTCTGCAACCTCGTATAATTTTTCGTTTAATGCTTGTGTCATCAGAATTAACCTCCTGTATTTTCGTTACACTATATATCACTCTAAACCGATTATTTATCAAGTCATTTGTTCGCTATTTCGAAGATTTTTTTCATCAGATAAATGACACAAGGTAGTGCGACACCGTTACCCCACATCTTATATTCTGCAGTATCTGAATATGGATTAGATAACCACTTTACTAATTGTTTGTCAGATTTCGCTTTCTTCTGTCCGTTGATGATTCGATGCTCTTCAAAAACATTTTTCCAAAATATCAAATCTTCCTCACTTGGTGCTAAAACCGCTAAATCCTTACACCAATCATCTGGAAAGCCTTGTAATCGACCACACTCTAATGGTGTTAATCTACGCACCTTTAAGTTTCTTTCCATGACGGTTGGTGGATCTTTATAATCACTTGCCACAAGCGTCCCAACTTCATTCACATTAGCGATTGTATGGTGTGAGTTTTTACTGGTGGAATACACCACAGCTAATCCACCTTGATTTCTGTCTGGATTGTTTCCACCAGTATCAATCGTTCTTGAGGTATCTGTTTCGTAAACATTCGCCCTGACATTGCGTGTGTTTTCGCTTGTCAAACGAATGTCGTAAGTTTTGGCATCCACTACCAATGGTTGATTATTGCCCCCTAAACCAAGGTTTGCCCCCAATGTTGGGGATACGTCAAGCGGTCCATTAAATCGACTGTCTTGTCCGTGATTGTCAAACACATACGGGGCTCGATTCCCTTTGGCACGAAGTGTGGCTGTGAAATCTTCTGTCACGTCCATACGCTCTCCACCTTGGTCATTTAGGCATAACGTAGGGCTTGTTCTAGTATTGTTGGTAGTGTCTTGTTTCGTAGTGCTGCTCGTTTCAATATCCCTTGGCACGCTTTTTTCGTCAAATAATATTTCACTGGCACATCTGCCATTAAAATCTGCGACAAGAAAGATTCTTTTGCGTCTTTGGGGGACTCCAAAATACCGAGCGTCCAACACTCGCCATGCAAGAGAGAATGTTCCACCCACGATGTTGCCACTATTTGCCCATTTTGAAGGTCTAGGGATAGATGTCTGTATGTCTTTGATGTGGCAGATGGCTTCAAGGACACATCTGAAATCTTCTCCTTTGTTGCTTGAGAAGGCACCTGGGACATTTTCCCAGATGATAAATCGTGGATAGTTGCCATTTGTTGCCTCCCTCATTTCTTTAATTACTCGAATAGCTTCATAAAAAAGGTTAGACTTTTTACCGTCCAACCCTTGTCTTTTGCCTGCTATAGATAAATCTTGACAAGGACTACCAAAAGTAATGATATCTACTGGTGGTATTCTTTTGCCGTTGATATGTTGAATATTGCCTAATTGTTTGACTTCTGGGAAATTCTTCCTAGTGACAAGCACAGGAAACGGTTCGACTTCTGAATTCCAAATCGGTGTAATACCAGACAATTTTGAAGCGAGTTCAAAACCTCCTGACCCTGAAAATAAACTTCCCATTGTTAACTTACGCATTTTCATCACCTACTAAGTCATCGTATGGTATTTTCTTATCATCACGAATGACATACACACTATCTGTTTTCCCTACTTGTTCAATGTAGCGCTTAACAATCACATCACAAAACTTTTCGTCCAGTTCAATGGTGTAACATATGCGATCTAATTGGTCACTCGCCAATAAAGTAGACCCACTACCACCAAACATATCGAATACAACACTATTGGTCATACTTGAATTTTTAATCGGATAAGCCATCAACTCGAGGGGTTTCATCGTTGGATGGTCTGCATTTTTCTTTGGTTTATCAAACTCCCAAATCGTCGATTCTTTTCTACCGGTATACCATTGATGTTTACCTTTTTGTTTCCAACCAAACAAAATGGGTTCATGTTGCCACTGATAAGGGCTTCTCCCCAAAACAAGTGACTGTTTTTTCCAAATACACGTCCCTGATAAATAAAATCCTGCATCTTTAAATGCTTTTCTAAAGTTATAACCTTCCGTATCTGCATGGAAGACATAGATACTTGCATCTTGCGCCATGACCTTTTCAGCTTGCGTAAAAGCATCACACAAGAACTGATAAAACACTCCATCTTCCATATCATCGTTTTTAATTTTTCCTGCACTACCTTCATAGTTCACATTATAAGGTGGATCAGTTACCACTAGATTCACTTTTGTATCATCCAGTAACGCTTTGTAGGTTTCTTCTTTCGTAGAATCACCACAAATTAACATATGTTTGCCTAAATGCCAAATGTCACCGACTTGTGTCATCGCTGGTTTCGTTAACTCGTCATTGACATCAAAGTCATCTTCTTGAATATCTTTTTCGTCATCAAACAGTTTGGATAATTCTTTATCATCAAATCCAAGCAAGTCTAAATCAAAGTCTAACCCTTGTAATTCAGATAACTCAATGGTTAATAGGTCATTATCCCACCCAGCGTTAAGTGCTAGTTTATTATCTGCGATAATATATGCTTTCTTTTGTGCTTCCGTTAGATGTTCCTCTTTGATACAGGGTATCTTTTCCAAACCTAACTTTTGTGCGGCATAATAACGACCGTGTCCACAGAGAATTGTGTGATCACGTGATACAATAATTGGATTAAGAAACCCAAACTCTTTTATGCTGGAAGCAATTTGTGCAATTTGAGTATCTGAATGCGTCCTTGCATTGTTCGCATAAGGGATAAGGTCATGAATATTAGCTAAATAATAGGTTGCTTCTTTGTTCATCTCACACCTCTAAAAAAGACCCCATTCGGCTAGTTTTTCAAAACCACCGATGGCGTCTACATATTCTTTTGCGATGTTGACAATATCCTCATACGGTATACCGTCAATTGTTTCATCGCCAATAGCACATGAGAAAAACACAGGTTCATTTACCTGTTGTGCTCTTAAAAAGGCATAAATATTGACCGATACATCTGCTTTCGATAAATCTTTACCATGTAAACCACCACCTGTTACTGAATCTGCCATGTCACTGCCTAGCTTACGGTTAGTAGCACCAGTGTCTACATCCGTCCCACCTGTCCAATCACCTAACGGATTAATGATGGCATTGGGAAATTGACTTTGTAAAAACTGCGTATAAGCATTACTTTGACAAATAATCAGTTTTTCACCGTCTAAAATGTATTTACCATCAAAGGGGTATTGTCTATAAATATTTCGTGCAATATCTGATAGTCGTTTCTGTTCATCTGTGAGTGGAACCCCCTTAAAGATACCATTATCACCACATCGCATTTTTTCTTTTTGATTATTTGCCAAATGTTCATCTTGTTTTTCAATAGTGATATCACACGCTATCTGACCAGCAATGCGTTCAATAATTGGGATAATCTCTTTTTTCTTTAAAGTGACTGTGGTTTCAATAATGACATGACACTTACCATGTCCAATCAATACCTCAACCGCAATCTTTGGTTTATCTTCCTTTGTATAGGCTAAGTCCACAATGGCCCCTGCAATGCGATCAGCAATCTTGTCTGGGTGTTGTGGGTTTACTTTTTCAATCATATTTATAATCCTTTCCTAGAACGTAGTAAACGCTCCATCATATCGCTTCCTGTATCTTCAAATACTTCTGTACAATTTTGTTTGACGATATCATAAATTTCATACCATAATAAGTTGGCTTGTTTTTGAAATTGAATCGACATCTGCACAAAGGGAGATGTCACCACTGCACCAGTAGTGGGATGTTTACCAAGCAACCCATAACTGCTCATAGCTTCTTCACATTGGATATGTCTTGCCAATGCTTGTGCATAGGATTCAATCAACCGTTTATTCACTAGCTTGTCACAGTTGCGTTCTTTAAGCCATAACCAAATTTCAGCATAAATCACATCAGCACCAAGTGGTAAACCGTTCTTCTGATTCGCTGATAAATACTCACTCGGCTTGGGCATTGTGTTACCTTCAAGTAAGACTCCTTCTGGTAAATCAACTGCATCCAATTCATGGACATCAAGTTCTAGAATATCGTTTGGCATCACTTTGACCATTTGTCCTTTTTGAATTTTATCTATGGCTGTTTGTGGTTTTGGACCAGTATTTCTACGTCTACCACCACGATTTGTACCATCTCTTGCCATATGTTCCTCCTTCAGTTTTATATACCCTGTTTGAATAGGCGTTTTTGTGCGTGACGGGAGGCACCCGTTATCCTTTGGGATCAATCGTAGAGATTTTCATCCCCCTACCCCTTAATGTTTTTATGCCATCGACTCCCATCTTTGGCATGAATGCGTGCATGACAAGACTGACATAAAGAAATTAAATTTTCCTTGTTATGCGTTCCTCCTTCAGATAAAGGGGTGATGTGATGAACTTCTTCTACCTGTTTCATATAACCTTCTTTAAAACATAATTCACAGTACGGATGAGCTTTAACATATCTTGCACGTATCTTTCGCCACTGTCCGTTATATCTTTTGCGTAAGATTGGATTGCGGTCGTACTTCTCGTAGCGTTTATTTTCTTGTCTTTGGTGCTCCTGACAAAATTGTCCGTGTGTTAAGCTTGGACACATTGGATACGAACACGGTCGTTTTGGTTTTGTTGGCATCTTATTTCCTCCCATAAGAAAAGACCCAGTAGTATAAAACTACCGAGTCTTATTGAATTCTGATATCTTACCAAAATATAAATTTTCCATTGGAATTTTATAGAGCGCAACCATTTTATGAACGAGAGAGATTGGAATATCAGTCGAATCTCGTTCAAGTCGACATAAAGTATCTTTATTGATATTTAATTGATTAGATGCCTCAATCAACGTTAGATTAGCATTCACTCTGGCTGCTTTCAAACTAATGATTATCATTAAGCTTTCCTCCATGTAACTGCTTTACATTTTATAAAATTATTGCTTGTATGACAATCTCTATATTTTTTGCTGATTATATAATACCACAACATAAGAACTGAATACTACTGAACTAACATGAACTCAACTGAACTCGACTGAACAATTCATCAAGTTGTTTCAATGCAGTGCCATGCATCTTATAAATCCATCGCTCTGTGTAATACATACTCGCTGCAATTTCTCCCCATGATTTCTTTTCAAAGTACCTTTTAATCAATACGATTTGATGGTCCTTTTCCAGTTTAGAAATCAAATCAATCACATCTGCTCTCTTTTGAGTCAATTCATATTCTAGCGCTTTTATTTCTTCTTCAATCTCTACTGCCTTTATTAACGCTTCAGCCATTGGTTCTAGTTGACGATTCGGACTCTTTGGCATGTCAGAGTAAACAGGAGACCTTACACCTTCAGCTAACGTACGATAGGTTTGTGCCATATACCGTTTTGATTCAATTTGGTTTTCAAGTTGTTTGATTGTTTTAAAAAAATCTTTTGCTTTCATGCTTACCTCCCATGTTACTGAGGTAAGTTCTCCATAGAACTCCTACTCAAGATTTGCTTTAACTGCATGCATCAGTGCCGTTTGTATTTTATCTTTTTGTTTCAATGCTTTCATCACATCAAAGTCAATTGTCCCTTTTGTCAATATGTGATGAATAATGACTGTATCTTGTTGCCCTTGGCGATAAAGCCGTGCATTCGTTTGTTGGTACAACTCCAATGACCAAGTGAGTGAATACCAAATCAATGTCGACCCACCTTGCTGTAAATTAAGTCCATGTCCTGCACTTGCTGGATGAATTAAAGCAACAGCTATTTTACCGTCATTCCAATCCGTAATGTCTTGGCTAGTTTTAATTTCTCGCACATCCAAGCGTTTCATGATTCTATCACGATCACTTTGAAACCAATAAGACACTAACACAGGTTTACCATTGGCCGATTCAATTAAATCTTCTAATGCATCCAACTTCTTATCGTGAATGGTATGTGTGACTTTATTCTCGTCATACACCGTACCATTTGCCATTTGTAACAGTTTGTTGGATAAACTGGCTGCATTGATAGCGTCAATTTCAACATCTTTTACGGTCGTAATCATTTCTTGTTTTAAGGTGTTGTATATCTTTTGTTCTCTATCGCCAAGACTTACCACCACTTCATTCATCACACATTCTGGCATTTCAAGATAATCTTTAGCTTTCATCGAAATGGTAATATCACTAATCGCTTGATAAATTCTATCTTCAGCATTGGCTTGTGGTTTGTAAGAATAGACAATTGCACCATTACGTTTATCTGGTACGAAGTAAGTATTGCGATAATGACTGATGTATCGCCCCAGTCTTTGACCAAAATCTAAAATACGAAACTGAGCCCATAAATCCATTAACCCATTACTGCTTGGTGTGCCCGTCAAACCAACAATACGTTTAATATACGGACGTACCTTGAGTAGACTTTTCACTCGTTTGCTTTGGTAAGACTTAAAAGAACTCATTTCGTCAATCACAACCATATCAAAGTCAAATTTATACCCACTCTTATTGATCAACCAATCCACATTCTCTCGATTGATTAAATAAATATGGGCTTTTTGCTTTAATGCCTGTTGTCGTTCTTTCTCACTCCCAACAACGATTGAATACGTTAAATGCTTTAAGTGTGACCATTTATTGATTTCACTTGGCCAAGTCGCACTGGCTACTCGAAGTGGTGCAATGACCAATACTTTTGATACGTCAAAATAATCAAGCATTAACTCATCAATAACTGTCAAAGTGATGATACTTTTCCCAAGTCCGCAATCCAATAATAACGCTGATGCATCATGCTTTAAAATAAACTCACTGGCGTACCGTTGATACTTATGTGGCTTGTATTGCATGGATAATCCCTCCAATCTGTACCACGTCATCAAGGACAAAGCACTGAACCCCTAGACTGCTCAGTTGTGTTATCCGCTTGACTTGAATGGCTCTTGGTTTCTTGCCTTTTTGCTTTACTTCCACAAACCCTATCTTCCCATTAGGCAGTAATACCATTCGATCGGGGATACCTACCATCCCCACTAGCTTGATACACAACCCATCAGCTTTTTTCACTTCAGCTACTAATTTTTGTTCAATGTATTTTTCTTTCACTGTGCTAATGCCTCCCAAATTTTCTCTATATAGTTTATATACGTGTATTTACTGTATCTATCTCTCTATTTCTTATATATTTATATTATTTATAATAATAAGAACATAAGAACACGACTCAGTAAAAAGCTTGATAGAATAACTTTTTACTGATGTGCCTATGGAATGTTCCTACCATTAAAACTTAGGTACGATACGTTTTCAAACTGTGTACCTAACATTTCCAAAACACTGATTTCCCTTGGAACACTCTCAAGAACACGACTTAGGTACGTAAAAATATTGCGGTCCGTAAATCGAGAAACGCTTCTTCTGATGTTCACGAATCCAACCTAGTTTTATTAAAATAGAAATGATGTCGTTTGAGTCGGTACGTTTAATGTTGGCGCGCTCTTTTCCAAAACACTCACACCAAATTTCCAAAGTACAAACAGAATCACGCACGACAATACCTTTATGGTTCACATCACCAAATTCAGATTCTCCATTAATGTAATTTCTACGCTCGTACAGACTCATTGTATGCCAATTTTCAGGTAGCAATAAATCAAGATAATCCTTCACTAACCCTTCACGTTCGTCTGCTTCCATGGCTTCACGCTGTTCTTCTTTGGCCAGTAACACTTGCTTTTCATCAAGATAAAGTTTTTCACCGGCATCAACATACTGTTTAACCTCTGCCCAAATTTGCGACACATCCTCACTCGTTAATGCCCACGATTGTTTATTGCCATTACCGTTCACTTGAACAGGCCAAAAACGTCGATTGCCTGTGGTATCTCGCAAATACCCAGTTTCTGCATTCGTTGTCCCAATAAAAATACACTGCCGCGGATGTTGTGTGGCACGTCTGCCAAAGGCTGCACGGTAGACATCATTTTGTCTAGATAAAAATGAACGTAATGTCTCTACTTCTGCTTTTCGAAGTCCTGCCAACTCACCGATTTCTAATATCCAATACCCTTGTAATTTCTCCGCAGCAGTTTTATCCTTAGTATCCGACAAATGTAAACTATCAGAAAACCACTCACCGGCTAATTTGGAAATTAAGGTTGATTTACCTACTCCTTGTGGACCATTTAACACAAGCATCGTATCAAATTTGCATCCGGGTTGTTGAACTCGTTTCACAGCAGCGCACAACATTTTTCGTGTTATAGCTCTTACATATTCATTATCTGGTGCTCCAAGATAGTCAATTAATAAGGTATCCACTCGTTCAATTTTATCCCACTCAGGCAAGGCTTCCAGATAGTCACGAATGGGATGATAACTACGGTCATCTGTGATTTTTGTTACGGCAATGTCGTAGTTACGACTAGAAAAAGTCCCATACGTTAAATCAATATAAGAAATCAATTGTGCATCATCGGCATCCCGCCAATATTTAGACGGGTGTTTCCATGGCACACTTCCTTTAATCTCCATGCCATCAAGTAATTGATTGAAAACGAGCGATTTTAGGTTGTCATCATTCTCTAATATCAACATCAAGTTTCGCAGTGTATTTTCAATAACACCTGTTTTTTGATGGTAGGTTAGCTTTTTCATCCAATCGTCATCACTTGAAAAATCAAGAATGGCTTGTTGCTTTCGCTCTTCTAACAGTGTGCGTTTAACGGCATCATCTTGACTGGCAAACACCCACATGTCCTTTTTATCGTCATCTCCAAACTTATGAACACGCACTAAATCAAAAGCGTTTAGTAATTTACCACCTGCTGGGTCACTCGCATGATGGCTATACACAAACTTATCATCATACACCACCACACCTGCACTTGACTCTGAGCCGACATGATCATAGCGATTCGGTATAGTAGTCGATTGGTAGATATCGGATAGAAATGTGTCAATCGTTTCAGTGATACTATACGTACGACAAAAAGCACCCACTATTCCTTCTTTTTCAAGTGGGTCTTTTTGTGTCTTATCATTCGTCTTAATGACTTGTGATTCTTTTGACGATACTGGCCATGTTGTTATATCCGTCCAATCATCGTATTTCGTAAGAACATCATCAGGATTGAGTAACGGCCCCTCTTGTACGTCAAATAGATAATCACCATCTTTAGACACAGATGGCCAATACATCAAACGTTCCACATCATAAGTTGTCACATCAAACAAATCGATGCCTATCTCTTTAGCCAGCATACGAGCCACTGCACCGTATTCTTCCGGACTCACATCACGGCTTAACGGAATAATGAAACGGTAACGAGGGTTATCTTTACGATGACTATGGGTTGAATACAATAAACAGCGATATGGAAAGAGCAAGGTTAACTCTTCCCAAATATCAACTGTCCCAAAATCCATATCTAATGTAACCATCGAACGACTCAATACATGTCCCTTCTTACGTCTCCCTTGCTTTAAATGCCCTGCGACAAAACCACCAACATCTTTAATATCTGCTTGTTGGCTCTTAGGCATTTTTTGATACTCTGAAACACTTTCAGTGGTTATGATGGGTGTTTTTAATCGGTCACAAAACTCATCCCAAGTTATTTCACTATTTTTCCATAATTTATCTGTTCGCTTATTCCCATACGCTATCTTCATCAACTGATTCACACTCCTCATTGAAATATCTAATCGGTTGTCGTCTACGTTTTGCGACAATTAACTCTTCTTTCATGCCGTCAGTTATACGATTGCCAAACACCCATACTTCCTGACACTTGCCAAGCATGATAATATCCATTGCCATCGCATCTTCCCGATGTTTCTCCTCGTCAAGAAATGGGAAGAGTACATGTGGTGTAATCGGTAAGTTCCCTTTTTGATAAGCAAAATTGGCATACCGTATGGCATTGTGAATGTGTTTTTCTGTATCACCTCGATACGGTGCACAGATATAGACAAGCGGCTTAAAGGCTTGTTGCTTTTCTGCCATGATGCGTTTAGTTGATTTTCCCATATTCTTCCTCCCATTTCACTTTGTACCATTCTAGGTGCTTTTTACAATCTTCATCATTTGGAAAGGCAACTAGTAAACCTACCTCCACCTTTTGTAGCACTTCAGTTTTATCAGCAAAAATACCGAATTCATTTTTTGTTTTCATGGTCTTACCCCCTTAGCTTTTTAGTACAGGCAGTACATACCACAGCAGTAGAAAATAAATCACTATCTTTTTCTGATAAGACTTCCGCCAAATCTACACTAAACTCGACACCACAATATGGACACCTTGTAAACACATTTTCGTCATGAATGTCTATGGTTAGTTCTAAGTCATTGCCAACTTTTTGCTTAATATAAAACATATCGTTTCTCCTTTATCATGTTGTATTTGAAGAAGTGATTCCTTCACTAGATAAAGGACAAAAACAAATTGTTTAAGTACCAAATATCAAAAAAAGTGAGAAATGATTCTCACTCTTTTTTATAAAATTCACAAGTATAGCCATCTGCATCTAAAATCAACCCAGTTGCCCACGGTGGTACTTGACTCATGATGCAACAGATGTCATCTAAAGAAGCGTTTGTTGCTTCAATAATGACTTCATCATGGACATGCGCAACAATTTGATAGTCTTTTAAGTTCATCATGGCATACATCAAAATATCTCGTGCAATCGCTTGAACAATATTTTCAACAAACTTTGGTCCGTAGCTTTCAATACGCTCCCATTTTTTAGTTGCACCTACACCATCATAGGTGACAGACTCTCCACCGAATGTATTCTCACCAATACGTGGTTTTATATAGGTTAGTTTCCGTCCACTTGGCAGATGAATGAAAAGCATACCACTTTGGTAACTGAACGTTATCCCATGCGTTCGAGTGATCCTTCTTTCTTTAACCGTTTCTTTGACACACTTATCAACTGCCCACCATAACTGCACGATATTTGGATTAGATCCTCGCCACGCATTCACAAGTGGTTGAAGTTCTTCTGGTTTAAGCCCCGTTTCAAGAGCACCCATCGCAGTTAAAGCTCCAACTGAACCACCGTAACCACAGGCTAATTCGGCAATCTTCCCTTTCTGCCTTAATTCACTGTTCACTCCGTGTTTTTCAACAGGTACACCAAACATCTGACTTGCCGACATACAATAAATGTCTCCACCTTGTTTAAATAGATCCTCTCGCCACGTTTCTTTGGCTAACCATGCGATAACGCGCGCTTCAATCGCTGAGAAGTCTACGACATAAAACAACCCATTCGGGATAAACGCTGTCCGAATCAATTCGGATAAAACGTTAGACGTATCATCATAAAGGATACTCAACGCTTCCATGTTGCCTTGTTTGACAAGTGCTCTTGCTTCTTTTAAATCGGATATGTGGTTCTGAGGAAGATTTTGTAGTTGTACCAATCTGCCACTAAATCGCCCAGTACAATTCGCACCTAGAAACTGAAACATGCCTCGACAACGATTATCCTTACAAGCCACATCTTGCATGGCTTGATATTTTTTAACAGATGGTTTGGCGAGTTGTTGTCTTAGTTGCAATACTCTATTGACTGTACCGGTCGTGGTTTCAAGCAATGTATTGACTGCCTTTTTATCTAAACTGCTAACGTCTAATCCCTGGTCGTTTAACCACTGTGATAATTGTATGACTGAATTGGGATTATCTAAATGGGTAAGGCGTTGTTGTTCTGCTAATAACAAACATCGATTTTGTTCATCTATTTGAATAGCTTGTTGGACAAAATCACGATCAATTTGAATACCACGGTCATTAATGCTTTGATCTAATACATACTCATCCCATATAAAGTCTGGTACTTGAAACTTGTTTAGTTTGTTGGCTATCGCCATTTCAACTGCCACATCACGTTTATTATAGGCTTTAAATTGTATCCATTTATCCTCATCATGATAAAAGAAGTTTCGTGTTCTGTGTCCATTTGTCTTTGTTGGTTGGCATGGTACACAAAAATATCGGATGAACTCTTTGCCTGTTTTTAGCTTTTGTTCGTCTAATCCTAAAACTGCTCCCACTCCTTCAAGAGATAAAGGTAACCCCATGTAAGCAGACCACACCATCGTACATCGCCAAGCAGATGGATTTAAATAAACACCTAAATACCGAGATAAACATACCCGTTCAAACTGTGCATTAAATGCCCATTTCAAAACCGTATCATCTTTTATGGCGTCTATAATCTCTTGTGGGATTGTTTCACCTCTTGCCAAATCAACCACTTGCACATCCCCGTCATCTACTGCATAGGCAAAAAGGAGGACGTCAAAGTCCTCACTCTCTGCGTATTTGTAAACACCTGATTTCGTCAAGTTCACACTAGAAAACGACTCAATATCAATGTTTAGCTTTCTCATTTAATTGTTCCTTTACATACAAATACAAATCTAATAATCGTTTGACCACAAACTCCACAACTAAAACACCCACTGCCACCAAGATAAAGTTTTCCATGCTCATTTTCTTTTTCTCCCTTTCCACTTGTCAATCCAGTCACACATAATATGTATCCACGATGCGATAACAATAGCCACCGCCACACCAAAACACATCATGAGCATAAATCTATCCATCTCTGTCATGTCACATTCCTCCCTAAGCTAAGAAATCATCATCTGTAATAGTGGTGAAATCATCACTCGCACTACTACGTCCACCTAAGGGTTCACCGTCTTTTACTTTTTGGATGTTTCCTAAACCACAAGCAATTCCTTTGTTGCCGTTAGAATTAAATGCATAGAATGATAATGACACACGCGCGTAACATCCAGAATATACGTCATGACGATCCAAAATTGGCTGTACATTCATATCCACGATTTGTGGTTTGGTTAGTGAGTTCGCATTAATAAAGTAATGCCCTTTATACGCTTCATCGTCACGTTCGATATCTCCATCACGAAGGGGCGTTTTAATGGCTGCTTTATTCGGTTTCTTACCACCAAACTTCGCAATCCCCTCTTCAATAGCTGCATCGATGGCTTGTTCGATTTTCTGTAAAGTAGCTAAGTCATCTTTAGGAATTAATACGGACACTGAATATTTTTCAGCACCACCATTAATCGACTTAGGTTCCCACCCATTAAAATAAGATAATCTTGTATTTAATCCTGTGATTACTTTTGTTTGTTTCATATTATTTTTCCTCCGTAAATTCATCTTTTGCTTGTGTTAGATTGATTGCTCTACGCTTATCACTTTCTGGTACTAATACAGGTGTTCCAGCAGGTTTGACAATCAGTGTTTTAAATAGTTCTTCAAATGTTGTTTTACCCATTAACTTTTGTAAATCGGTCATAGACAATAGGGATTGTTTATAAATATTATCATACCCATTTGCTTTTGCGATTTGTGCGACTTTTTCTTCATCCGTAAATTTGCGAACCGTTCGACCTGCCACTAATTTGAAACCGTCCCATGCCTTGCCACTTTTAATCGCTACTTCAGTTGCATACGCTTTAACTTCAGTTGCCCACTTAGCTAAATCATCCACATGATGAAGGACTTCTTCCACTTCGGCATCGGTTAATAAATGTGGCGACTTCAATTCAAAACGGTCTAACTTTTTATGGTGGTCATACCTGGCACGCAGTACGACACCACAATTTGAAAACTGACACCAAGGTCCATACTCAATGACACCTTTGCCTTCAAATGCCAATTCAGCTTTTTCTTTCAGTTCTGTTTCTGCCCATTCCATCAATTTTTTGGTTGACATCGTATCTGTTGATACATTATATTTTCTCGGTTGAAAGATGGTCATCACCACTTCTTCCATGTCATATAAGGCGTCATATAATTTTAATGCCCCTAGTGCATACAGTTTCATCTGTGGATTATCAACTGCCGATACGTCAACACCACGTCCATACTTAAAGTCAATAATGTGTATTTTTTTATCCGACACGATGACACAATCCCCCGTACCAAATCCTTCTGGCACATAGTCTGAAAAGTCCAGACGTTGTTCAATGAGTACAATCGGATCTTTGGTTGATTGTTTGATGATGTCAAGTTGTTCTAAAATGTAAGTCACATAGTCATCAGTATATTCATCCAGTTCTTTATCTGTCACTTGAATGGTTTTGTGCGACATTCCTAGTGATTTTCTAAGTTTATTTTCTGCCACAGCATGTGCTAGTGTCCCCTCATGTGCTGCTTCACTGGTTTTGTTTTCAAAATACGACTCTAGCCTAGGCAATGGTGGACATGTTAACCAACGATGACTGCTTGATGCCGATAATAAAGCGTGGTTATTCATGACCTAATCCCTCCGCTTTCTTTAAAAGTGTAGGGTAATCTTGAGGTTTTACGTCACTTAACTTAGTCGCACCACATGCCGTGATGATCGCTTTGATTTCTTTGGTAAATCCTAATCGACTCTTATCCGCTAGTACCGCTCGGACATCTTCTAGTTTAATCTCTTGAACCGATGACTCCTTTGTTTGTGTCAATAAAGATGCCAAGTCAGCCTTAATAACCATCAGTTGGTTAATGTGTTGGTCTAAGTCCAAGATGATTTGATCCAGTTGTTTTGTTTTTGCCATTGACGTGTTCTCCTTTCTTAACTAACATACCATTTACTCTTTTAGTAATACGTTGATTGACTTCGTGAATTGACATCAACACTTCTGTTATGTCATCGTTAATCGTTTTTCCCATCATGAAGGTTCCTCCTTTCTAAGAAGCACTTGCCTCTCGAAAGTAATCGGACACTTCTGATGAGTTTAAGTACTAGTTTTCTAAAAAATGTAATTTTAATGTTTTAATGGCATTCGTTTTTCGTTTATTCACGCCTTTTTGGCTCATGCCAACTTCTTTGCCTATAGCCGATTCCGAATATCCTTGACTAAAAAGCAACATAATCTTCTGGTCGAGTTCACTCAGTTTTTCTAATTGTGCTTTCAATTCAGATAGCAATTCTTTTTTCATAATATCGTCTTCTACACGAGATGGGTCTATAATGTCTAAGTCATACGCTTCTTTAACATACTCAACAGATACTTGTGTCATACCACGTTCTTCAAAATAGGCTTTTTTACGTTCTTCTTGTTTCAATTCGCGCCAAATCGGACGCATGTATGCGTCATATTCTTCTTTTGTACACGGAATAAGAATCACTCTCTTGGTAATATTCCCTATTTTCCACCATCTGACATCTTCTAATGTATAGCCTTTAGCCTTAATGAACCGTTTATCTTCTTCTGGATTTACTTCCATTGGGATATAGTGTTGTTTCTTTAAATTTTCCATTAAAATTTCTCCTTTGAGTTGGGATTCATCTCAAAGGACGAGAAACAAAAAGAACCATAGTATTCAACGCACTAGGGTTCTGTAACTGCACCAAATAGGCACGACAAAAACACGGAAGTGAGTTGAATTTTTTAAGATTCTAATAAACTTTTATTGTTTATTTATCTTTTAAAATTCTTTTTACTCTCGTCCGTTCTTGTAGGCCTACTTGAACTTTTATGAGATTTTTTGTGAATTATGTGTTTACTTTCGCAAATAGTATCTTTGACCCAAGATAAATATTCGTGATATACTTTACACATAATCTTTAAGTCATAATCATTATAATAAAAATACAAAAATAAAAACGGATAAAATAAGATACTTTCGTATCCCATGTCATCCGTTAGTAAGGAGAAAGTATGGAATTTAGTAAATTTTCTCAAAAATTTTATAAAGTGGTAACGTTTGGGCTAAGTAAAGGTCACTTTACAAAAAAATTAATTGAAGAAATTGTGAATCTACCTGAATCTAAATTACATTTACTTGACTTACAATTTGACACGTATCGAAGATATATGTCTGGTAAATCAAAAATTGACGGGTTATCAAAAAGTATAAATACATATATAGAATCAACTAGTTTTACTAATTTCATTTTGGATTTAGATGAATCTGTTATCCTAAATTTAGCAAAAGAGTTCAAAAATGATATACCTGATATGAATATTGATGATGTCGATGATATTGCAGATAAGATAACCGAATTATTTACTTCTATCTTGCTTAACAGAGAATACACAGTTGAAAATTCAAATAAGCCGTATTCTATAATTCAAAAACAAAAATTATTAGAAAACCATATAGAAACTTTACATATAGGTGAAGTAAATATTCGTAAAATTAGCAACCATACACCTAACACACAAGAAAAACTAATCCCTGCTGAATTTTATAACCTAATTGTAGGTTTTCAAAATGCTACTTTTCGTGAAGGTAGTAACACAATTGGATCATTAATATTATCAAAAGATCGCGTACTCAACAGGTGGTGTGATGAAATTGTTTATCCTTTAAGTAAATTAAATATTGAATCCCGTCAATTTTTAACTTCATTAAATACTATATTTGCAAAGGATCAAGGTCCAATAGGAGATACTGAAGGAGATTTAGCATATTTAGGTGATATTAAGAAAATTGATGTATTAGGATCTAATGTAAAAATAACATTTGAATTAAGATCATCATTTTTACAACACGAATTATATAAAAATAATTTTGAATTAGGTATTGAAGATTTTGAACTTTACAATACGCATTGGGCTGTTAAAAATAGAGATCTTAGATATGAGTATGAACAACTTAGGTTTGATTTAATCCCCCTAAATGAGAATTAACAGAGGGAAAACAACAAAAATGAGAATCAACTATAACAAACTATGGAAATTACTGATTGATACGGATTGAAACAAGTCAAAACTACGTGAAGAAACGGAATGGATAAGTTACACTTATTAGAACCATATTATAGAACCCAAATTATACAGTCTAAAATGAAAAGGTAGTGACTTAACATCTGTTAAATCACTACCTTTATGAGCCATCAACCCTATTTGACATAGAGCCAATATTTATTGTTAAATACTTACTATTTTAACTCCCTTTTTTCTTTTCGACGACTTTTGATAAACGTTAATAATCCAAAACTAATAGCTGTTATACCATGCATCATACCACCGCTTTTTGATTCTCCTGTTTGCGGTAAAACTTTAGCTGGCGCATCAGTAGGAATATCATTTTGAACATCATTTTTCTCTTGTTGACTATCTAAAACATCATTACCTGGCGAGACGCTTCCTTCAGTTTTTTCAGTTTCTGTATTTTTTGTCACATCTTCATTAGATACTACTTCCGTTACTTTAACTGTTACTTCCACTACATCTGTTGAATTATCTGGATACGTCACGCGTACTAATACAGCCTCTTTATCTCCTGCTGTATCAGTTTCTGGAATTTTTCCAATTACTTCTAGAGTACCATTTGAACCTTCTGGAATAGTTACTTTTTCGAAAATATCTTTTTCTGTAATCATCGTACCTTTGGGAACAATTATCCCCCCACCTTCAGGAGTGTATTTATCGCTATCTTTTTTTACAACTTCATCAGATATTACTTCCGTTACTTTAACTGTTACTTCCACTACATCTGTTGAATTATCTGGATACGTCACGCGTACTAATACAGCCTCTTTATCTCCTGCTGTATCAGTTTCTGGAATTTTTCCAATTACTTCTAGAATACCATTTGAACCTTCTGGAATAGTTACTTTTTCGAAAATATCTTTTTCTGTAATCATCGTACCTTTAGGAACAATTATCCCCCCACCTTCAGGAGTATATTTATCGCTATCTTTAACAGCTAATCGATAAACGTGTACTCTATCGCCATTTTCAAGCTTTTTAGTTTCTAAAAGTTCATATCCATCAAACATAGTCGCTTCTTTTAATCCATATGCTTTAGAACTTAACTCTACACCATCTACTGTTTCAAAATGTGTATAGTCTATTCCAACTCGAATTTTACGCGGTTGAGTTAAATAATACTCATCGTGTACAATTGGGTCTGATTCATCATCTACATATTCAATCGAATTATTTTCATAAGCTGGTTCCTCTGTACTTGTATATGAAATAGTTCCCCAATCAAACTCAGAATTGAATTCCCCATTATGAAGTTTCTCTACTCCATCTTTTTCAAGGCTGGCATTAATATCCTCGTATATTTTAGCTTCTGTAAATTTTTTATAATTTTCTTTTGTTACTTTGTCTATAAAATCTAACTTAGGTGTATAACTAAATAGAAAAGCTCCCTTTTTCCCCTCTTCATCTACTAGTATTTCACCACTTTTTAAAGATTCATCTATTGAGACAATGGTATCATATGTTATATCCCAAGCTAAGTTTGTAACTGGCATACTCCAATATTCACTATACCCATTAAAAAACATAAACCGGTCTAAATCCAAATAGTCAACCTTAGATATTGGTAAATCGGCGATATATCTATCCCTACTTATATATAGTTCACCCTCAACCAAACCAATACTAACATTATTTACTTCTTCTTCTGAAAAATCATCTTGATAGACTAATGTCCCACGTTTGAAAAAATAGTAGTCCTCTCCTCTGAATTGATAACGATACACTGTTATTGTATCCACATCTTTGATTTTTGCTTTACGGTAGTCGAAAGTACCAGTATATACACGATAAACTTGATCAGCTGATAATTTAATTTTCTCCATACTTTTTTGCACAAATGACTCATAATTTGTTGCATCACTAAGTAATTGTCCATGATCCGTTTTACTTTTTAGCACATACTCGCTAGCAAAAATAGTTTTTGATGCTCCATTTTCTGGTTTCGTCTCTAAGAAAGCATTAATTTTCTCTATTTCAACATCCGATACGCCACTTTCAGCATATACTGATGATACATTAGATAAAAGTACTGTACATAGCAATAATGACGATACAATAGATTTGGAACTCAGCGAACGTTGCGAACCTTTATGTCCACTCGTCATTTTTTTGTTTTTAGACGTCATAAAATTTGTCTCCTTAATTGTAATTATTTTTCAAATATTAAAACCCTTTATTCCGTATTTATAAAAGTCAATCATTTCTGATTTTATACTTGGTGGAACGTTCAATTGTTGTACGACGTAATAGTAACCAACTAACTTATTATTAATCACTTGATAGATTCTCTTCATATAGTTAATGCCTGCTTTCGTTCGTGGTACATACTGTATATTAGATGTCCAGAAAGATTGAACAAACAAACATGTCACTAATAAATTAACTTCTCTATCTAGTTCTTCAGTAATATGCGATAGTATAAAATCAAAAACTTTATCAAGCACTAAATGCCGCTCGTCTTTTATCGACATTATAGAATTTACATTCGTTTGATTATAATAATATAGTGGCTCATCAATATAGTAGACACCGTTTGCCCTAGCAACTAAAATTGGCCACAAAGACAAATCTTCATAATATGAAAATTCTAAATAGCGTAATTCAGAAAATAATGCCCTCGCATACAAACCCGTATGACGAAAAGGCAATAACCACGTTGCCTCTCTAATAGAGACATAACGACTATATTGATTTTGATAAGCTTTATGATTTCTACGGCCGTCATACATAATACAATTGGACCGACACATCTTATACCCTTTTTGAATGCCTCCCATTAAACTAGAAATATATTCAGGCATCACCCAATCGTCAACGTCTACAAATGCAATGTACTCCCCTTTAGAAGCATCGAGTGCTATATTTGAAGCGTTACCTAAATCTGCAATATCACTCACAATCAGCCTCACTCTTGAATCTTTTTCTTTCCATTCATTAATTTTAAGAACAGAAGAATCTGTCGAACCATTTACAACACAAATGATTTCAAGATTGGGATACGTTTGACTGGTAACAGATGCTAAACATTTATCTATAAACGTTTCGCCATTGTAAATAGGGATAATAACAGTAATAAGTGGCTGACCCATCATTTTTTCCATCTTGTAACGAATCACTCCTAACATCTTAACCGACAACATTTTTCCTTAATATAAATAATCAGTTATTAGGTTATATATGTTGTTGACTGTGTCAACAACATACTATATGCGTAGTATATAGTATTGAAAACGTTTTCTTTTTTTGAAAAACTTCTTCGATATTGTCCTGGATACGAAAAAAGCGAACAAAGGATCGCTTATCTATCTTTTCAATTCAAATTACCTAACTATATTCCTTTTTCGCCTAATTCAGGCATTTTATTAGGCAATTTAATTAGTGTTTCGACAAATAACTTTAAATCATAAGCGGTTTTTTTAATACAATAAAAAAAGTGTTGATAGCTTCCTTGCGGAAGCCACCAACACCAAATATTATAGAACCTAAAATACAGGGTTTCTTAATATACTAAAAACAAATCAGCAATTAAATTACCATGATTAAATTTTATGCTTCTTCATCTTTTTTTCGACGAGCTACTACCAAACCTAAACTAATTAGAAGTGAAAGTGTTGCGGTATTCCAACTAGTCATTGAGTTAGATTCACCTGTAGTTGGTAATTTTTTATCAGAAATTGATTTTGCTGTATTATTTTGACTATCAGCGTCACCGACATTATTTTTATCAACTTTGGTTTCACTGTTAGCTTGATTATCACTTACTGGATAGCTATTCGCATCAAGTGGATTTGTACCTTTCTTAACTTCAGTACCATCATCGACACCATCACCATCAGTATCTTTATTAAATGAGTCTGTTCCAAGTTGTAATTCTTCAAGATTAGTTAACCCATCATTATCATCGTCCGCATTGAGTTTCAAGATTGGTTTATCATTAAAATCAGCCAATCCAAGCTCATGTCTACCTTGAACTACCAAATCAGTAATTGGGATTTCAAAATTATCAGCAAATATTTTACCATTTTCACCAACAGTAATTGTCGCATTAGGATTAAAACGAGTTAATTCTTTAACAAGTCTTTCTTGCTCAGCCGTTGTTAACTGATTAATGTTTGCTACTGGAAGTTTTTCAATTGGCAACACCACAAGACTTGTAGAACCTAAAATTTCCTTAACTTCTGTTTCAGTTGTTGCTGCTTCCACTTTTTCTTTCGCTGCTGTTACAGCATCATCAACTTGTTTGTTGGCTGCGGCTTTTTCTGCCTCTGATAAAGTGTTATTATTCGCAATTTCTTCTTTCTTAGCTTTCGCTGCTTCATCGATTGCTGCTTTCGCTTCGTCTTTACCAACTGGTTTCACTGATTCAATTGCATCTTTACCACCGTTTACTGCAGCTGTTACTTCTTCTGGAGTTGTTGCTGCTTCCACTTTTTCTTTTGCTGCTGTTACAGCATCGTCAACTTGTTTGTTGGCTGCGGCTTTTTCTGCCTCTGATAAAGTGTTATTATTCGTAATTTCTTCTTTCTTAGCTTTCGCTGCTTCATCGATTGCTGCTTTCGCTTCATCTTTACCAACTGGTTTCACTGATTCAATTGCGTCTTTACCTTCATTTGCTGCAGCTGTTACTTCTTCTGGAGTTGTTGCTTCGTCCACTTTTTCTTTCGCAGCTTCTGCAGCATCATCAACTTGTTTGTTTGCTGTGGCTTTTTCTGCCTCTGATAAAGTGTTATTATTCGCAATTTCTTCTTTCTTAGCTTTCGCTGCTTCATCAATTGCTGCTTTCGATGCGTCTTTACCAACTGGTTTCACTGATTCAATTGCGTCTTTACCTTCATTTGCTGCAGCTGTTACTTCTTCTGGAGTTGTTGCTGCTTCCACTTTTGCTTTCGCTGCTACTACAGCATCATCAACTTGTTTGTTTGCTGTGGCTTTTTCTGCCTCTGATAAAGTGTTATTATTCGCAATTTCTTCTTTCTTAGCTTTCGCTGCTTCATCGATTGCTACTTTCGATGCATCTTTTGCGACTGGGTTGATCGCCTCGATTTCAGCTTTACCATTGTTCGCTGCTGTATTGACAGCTTCATCTGTCTCTGCAGCATTAATCGCTTCTTTGGCTTTATTGGCTGCTGTATCAACATCTTCTACTGCAGATAATTTTTCATCTGCTGAAAGATCATCTTTCGCCTTGATTTCAGCTTTTTTCGCTTTTGCAGCTTCATCAATCGCTTTTCTAGCTTGATCTTTCACTGTTGCTGTGACTGGCACGTCTTTAATCGCTGTCACACCCTCAGCTTTTGCTGTATCCACGACTGCATTCGTAGTAGCTGTATCAATGCTTTCTTTTGCTGCTGTTACAGCTTCATCGACTTTCGCTTTCGCTGCTTCTTTTTCTTCAGTTGTCAAAGCAGTGTTAGCATCAATTGCTGCTTTCTTCACGTCTGCAACGGCATCAAGGGTATCTTTAGCAGCTTGTTTTTTCGCTGCTGTTGGTTGAACGTCGTTTACTGCAGTTTCACCATCTGTTTTCGCTGTATCAACACCGTCTTTGTCAGTTGCGGCATCAATTGCTACTTTGGCTTTTGTTGCTGCAGCTTCAACGGCTGCTTTCGCCACTACTTTTTCTTCATCTGTCAAGGCTGTATCTGCATCGATTTCTTTGTCTTTTGCTTCTTTCGCCTTGTCAATTGCGGCTTTAGCATCTGCTTTTGCAGTCGTGTCAGGTGTCACTGAGTCAATCGCATTGATTCCTGCTGCTTTTGCATCAATTACAGCTTGATTAGTTGCTGCGGCATCAATTGCATCTTTCGCTTTTGTGACTTCTGCATCCACTTTGGCTTTTTCTGCTTCTTTTTCTTCAGTTGTCAAGATAGGGTTTGCTTCAATGCGAGCTTTCTTCACATCTGCGGCTGCGTCAATCGCGGCTTTAGCATCGTCTTTTGAAACAGCACTTGGTGATACTTCGTCAATTGCCTTGATAGCTTTAGTTTTTTCATCTGCAACTGCTTTATCCGTTGTCGCTGCCTCAATCGCTGCTTTCGCGTCGCCTGCTGCTTTTGCTACTTCTTTCTTCGCTTCCGCTTTTTCTTCATCTGTCAAGGCTGTATTTGCATCGATTTCTTTGTCTTTTGCTTCTTTTGCCTTGTCAATCGCGGCTTTAGCATCTCGCTTCGTTGAAGCTGTTCCAGTAACAGCTTCAATTGCTTTTTCACCGGCTGCTTTCGCTTGGTCTACAGCCGCTTTGTCAGTTGCTTTGTCAATCTCTGCTTTGGCTGCATTTGCAGCTGCATCTACTTCGGCTTGAGCAGCTTGTTTTTCTTCAGCTGTTAAGTTGTTATCGCCTTCGATTGCATTTTTCTTCTCAACTGCTTTTGCATCAATCGCATCTTTTTCTTTGTCTTTTGCGATTGGAGCAATACCATCGATAGCTGTTTTACCATCATCTTTCGCTGTATCTACAGCAGCTTGATCTGTAGCTGCATCGATTGCTTTGTTCGCTTCTTCTGCTTTTTCTGCAATTTCGGCTTTAGCAGCTGCTTTTTCTGCTTCGCTTAAATCATTATTTTGATCAATAGATTCAGCGGCTTCTTTCGCTTTTTCTGCAATAGCTGCTTTCGCGTCGTCTTTAGCAGTTGCGGTTGGTTGAAGTTTTTCAATCTTATCTTCTGCTTCAGCACGAACGTTGGCTACATCTTCGTTTGTAGCAGCTTCGTCCACTTTCGCTTTGGCTTCGTCTGCAGCTTTTTGTGCTTCTTCTTTTGCTTTCGCTTTTTCTTCCTCTGTCAAAGCTTTATTCGCATCGATTTCTTTGTCTTTTGCTTCTTTTGCCTTGTCAATTACGTCTTTAGCGGCTTGTTTTTTCGCTGCTGCTGGTTGAACACCAGTTACTGCAGTTTCACCCTCTGTTTTCGCTGTATCAACACCATCATTGTCCATCGCGTCGTCGATTGCTTTTTTCGCATCAGCTACGGCTTTTTCAACGTCTGCTTTCGCTTTCGCTTTTTCTTCCTCTGTCAAGGCTTTATCCGCATCGATTTCTTTGTCTTTTGCTTCTTTTGCCTTGTCAATGGCATCTTTAGCCTTGTCTTTGCCAATTGGAGCAATGTCATCGATAGCTGTTTTACCAGATTCTACTGCTTGGTCTGCTTCTTCTGGTGTTGTTGCTGCGTTTGCTTTTTCTTTTGCTTCTTTTGCAGCGTCATCTACTTGTTTTTTCGCTGCTTCTTTTTCTGCGTCTGATAAAGCATCGTTATTCGCAATTTCGTCTTTCTTCGCGTCTGCTGCTTTGTTGATTTCAGTTTCCGCTTTCGCTAGCGCTGCTTCTACGGCATCAGCAGTTGCATGAGAAACTTCAACATCTTTGATTTTTTGTTTTCCATCAGTAACGGCTTCAGTAACTTGATCAGCTGCATCTGCATCCTCAATCGCTTGTAAAGCTTCCTTCTTAGCATCGTTCACTGCTTTGATAGCTGCTTCTTTTTCTTCTTGCGTTGCTTTGTCGTCCGCATTGATAACAGCAATCTTATCAGCAGCTGCTTTCTCAATTTCAGCTTTCTGCTTATCTTTTGCGACTGTATCAGCATTGATTGCTTTCACACCATTGGCTGTTTCAGTGTCAACGGTCGTATTTGTCTCTGCTTCGTCGATCGCTTCTTTTGCTGCTTTTGCTGCTTCATCAACTTTTTGAATGGCAGCCAATTTTTCTTCTGTGCTAAGATCTGGGTTCGCTACAAGTTCCGCTTTCTTCGTTTCTGCTGCTTTATCAATCGCTTTTTTTGCCGCTTCTTTAGCTTTTGGTGCTACATCCACGCCGTTGATTGCTACGATACCATCATCTTTTTTAGCAATGACATTTGCATTTGTAGTCGCTGCATCGATTGCTTGCTTCGCTTTTGTCGCTTCTTCTTGAACTTTTTGTTTAGCAGCTACTTTTTCCTCATCTGTCGCTTGAGTATTTTTGTCAATAGCTGCTTCCTTCGCTTTTGCAACTTCTTCCACTTTCGCTTTGGCAGCTTCTTTTTGAACTGGTTTCGGCGCAAAATTATTGTAATACGGCAGATTTTCATTCAATGCATCGCCAACAGCATCATTCGTTGTAGCAGCGTCAATTGCATTTTTTGCTTCTTGAGCTTTGTTAGCAAGTTCCGCTTTAGCTGCGGCTTTTTCCTCATCCGTTAAGTCTGAACGCATGTCAACTTCTTGCTCTTTTTGTAATTTGGCATTATCAATACTATTTTTAGCAGTTGCCTTAATTTCTGAAGTTTGAGGGACATCATTCAACGCATTTAGACCATTAGTTTTCGCATTTGTAACAGCATCATTTGTCGTTGCATCTGCGATAGCTTGTTTTGCTTCGTCTGCTGCTTGTTGAACTTTCTCTTTGGCTGCTTGTTTTTCTTCATCGGTCAAATCTTTATTGCCGTCGATTTCTTGATCTTTAGCAGCTTTTGCCTCATCGATAGCTTTCGTCGCTTCTGGTTTTGTCACAGCATTTGGGCTTACTTTTTCAATTTCACCCGTACCGTTTGTTTTCGCTTTATCAACAGCTGCATCTGTTGTCGCTGCATCAATTGCTTCTTTAGCTTCTTTTGCTAATTTCTTAGCTTCTTCTTTTGCAGCTGTTTTCTCATCTTCAGTCAAACCAGTTGCATCATTGATAAGATTTTCTTTTTCTTTAAGCTTTTCATCAATTGCTGCTTTTGCGTCTTTTTTCTTCGCTGGAGTGACTTCTACGTCATTGACTGCTTTTACCCCTGCTGCTTGAGCTGCTGTTACTGCATCTTGAGTTATCGCATCGTTAACCTTTTGCTTCTCGTCCTTAGCCGCTTGTGAAACAGCTTCTTTCGCTTTCGCTTTTTCTTCAGCTGTTAGATCAGCATTGTCATTAATAGCTTTTTCTTTTTCTGCTGCAGCGTCATCAATAGCTTTGAGAGCATTTTCTTTACCAACTATTTGAATGTCATTTACTGCGGCTTCACCGTCTGTTTTAGCTTTATCAACCTCAGCATTGTTAGTTGCAGCATCAATTGCGTCTTTAGCTTTGTTTGCTTCAGCCTCTACTTCGGCTTTTTTAGCGTCTTTTTCAGCTTGTGATAAGTTTTGATTTTGGTCAATGGCATCTTTAGCTTCCGTTGCCTTAGCCTCAATCGCTTGTTTAGCGTCTTTTTTCTTATCAGCAGTTGGTGCTACGCCTGCTAAAGCTGCTTCTCCATCTGTTTTCGCTGTGTCTACGCCAGTTTTGTTAGTTGCGTTATCAATAGCTTGTTTGGCTTCGTCTGCTTTTTGTTTAGTCTGCTCTTTAGCTGCTTGTTTTTCTTCAGCCGTCAAGTCCTTGTTGTCATCGATTTCTTTATCTTTCGCTTTTTTAGCGGCATCAATCGCTGCTTTGGCTTGGTCTTTTCCGACTTTATCGACTGCCTTCACAACATTTTCACCTGCAGTTTTCGCCGCTTCTACACCTGCGTCATTAGTCGCTTGGTCAACTTTTTCTTTTTCTGCTGTAGCTGCCGCTTCTACATCTGCAAGCACTGCCTCTTTTTCTTCCGGCGACAAGTTCGTTCTAAGCGCCAACTCAAGCTTACGATCTGCAGCTACCTTGTCAATAGCTGCTTTGGCTTCTGCTTTTTTGGCTGCTGTTTCTGGCACATCTCGTACGGCTTTTTCTCCAGCTGTTTGAGCAGTTGCTACATCTTGATTAGACGTTGCCGCATCAATCACTTTATTAGCTTTATCAGCTTCTGCTGCAACTTTTTCTTTGGCAGCTTGTTTTTCTTCGGCCGTCAAGTGATTGTTGTTGTCGATGGCTTGCTCTTTTATGCGTTTTGCTTCTTCAACTTTAGCTTTAGCTGCGTCTTTCTTGACTGGAACTGGAGTTATAGCATTAATAGTATTTACCCCAGTGTCTTTTGCAGTATTAATTTCATTTTGATTACGCCCGCGATTAATTGCTGTTTTTGCTGCTGTTACAGCAGCGTCAACTTTCGCTTTCTCAGCATTCTTTTCCTCAGTTGTCAAAGCTGGGTTAGCATCAATCGCTGCTTTTTTAATTGCTGCCGCATCATCAATCGCTTTTCTTGCCTTATCTCTGCCTACACTACCTATATCTTCAATACGAGCTTCCGCATCAGAACCTGCATCCGTTGCAGCATCTTGATTTTGAGTTGCATCAATCGCTTTGTTTCCTTCTTCAACCACTTTATTTACATTATTGATGGCTCTAACTTTTTCTTCAGGTGATAGGATGTCACTTGCCGTAATTTCTTTGATTTTTTTATCCGCTTCTGCTTTTAGGTGCTGTTTCGCAGTTTCTTTAGCAGCTTCTAGTGGATCTTTTTGAGCAGCTGGTGCTACTGCTGCCTCTACCGCTTCAATCGCTGTTTTCCCTGCATCTTTCGCTGCGTTCACAGCATCTGGTGTAGTGGCTGCTGTAATTGCTGCTTTGGCTTTTTCTACTGCTGCATCTACTTTTTTGATTGCAGCCTCTTTGTCTGCTTGTGTTGCATTTGGAGTGGCGTTGATTGCTGTTTTTCGAGTTGCTGCTGCTACATCAATTTCTTGATTAGCCTTATCTTTGGCTAACAGTGGCACAGCTTCAATCGCATCGAGTCCTTTTTGTTTTTCAGTACCGACAGCGGTAAAGTCTACTGAATCTGAAGTTAAGGCTGCATTTTTATCGACTTCTGCTTTTTTATCCAAGGCTTTAATTGCATCGTTAGCTGCTTTTTCTACTGCTTGCTTAGCCGTAGTTTTTTCGGTTTGCGTCATGTCCTGATTAGCATCAATCGCTTGGTTTTTCTTTACTTTAGCAGCTTCAATCTCTGCTTTAGCGGCTGTGATTTGATCATTTGCTTTGACTTTGTCTGGTGTTGACGAATTCCCCGCTTCATCTTTTACGATTGCCGTTACTGTTTGGTTATTCGTGCTTGGAACTAATAATTTCCCATTTGCAGTCGCATAACCTGTTGGTACACCTTGACCATTCGCTAGACTCCAATTACCTTGATTATCTTTCACAAATTCTACCGGTGTGCCGTCAGCAACTGTGACCACCAAGCGTTTGGCATCCTCTGGTGTGCTAATAACAACACTTCCGTCTGGTTGTGGTCTTAGTGATGGTTCAGCTGGGGGAACGGTGTCTACCACGTTAACTTTTAGATTAATCGTTTGACTCGTACCATTTGGGTAGGTAACTGTTACGACTCCAGATTGCTCGCCTAAACTATTTGTACTAGGTTTTGTCGCCCACACAAAAGTTGTTCCTGTTGGTAATTCATTTGGATTAGAAACGATTAAATCACGAAGTTTATCACTTTCTGTCGGCAATTCTGAAAATTGTTGAACCTCACGCGTTGACTCTACTTGTGGCACTTGATTTACAACTAATTTGAGATGACCTGTAGATGGACGTCCATCATCTCCTGTACCATCGTCATTTGCACTTGCACGGTAACGAACAGCAGTATTCGCACCGTATCCTAGTGACCAAAAGCGTCCTGCCAAATTACTATTATCCGGCCACATATTAGGTTGTTGGATAATTTTGATTTCTTCTCCATTTGCTACTGCTGCTCTAATAGCTGCAATATCTGCACTTGTCAAAATATCACGATTAACCCACGTTCCTTTTGAATCATTAAAGTCATCGCGTCCTGCACCAACATTATCTCCAGAAGCAAATTCAGCATTAAACATTGAAGCTGTTCCTTCTTCTTTAAGAGACCAATTCCCACTTCCATCCACAATAGCATATTTCGGTTTATCTACTCCTGGAATGATAATTCGAATCGTTTGATTAGCCATCCCTGTACCAGAAAGCGTCTTATCTGTAGCTGCATTAAATGGATTAACAGAAGTTGGAGCGGCAATCCGCGGAGCTGTCGTGATATCATATTTTGGTCCTGTAACGACGATATCCCCGTCTGCTTGTTTCATCGTTACACGAGCATAAAACTTACCAGAAAGCGGCAAAGGTTTTTTAAATTCTAGTTTTGGTCCCCAACCATAAGAAATATTACCCGGACCTGCATCTGCATTAATTCCATTTGTTCCTGGTGTGTTTGCAACATTGTCAGGAAATTGGGGAGCTGGCTTTCCATCCATCGTTTTCCCGTTTTGCCCTTCAGCGACAACTTCTTCTTTTCCATCAGGAGTTTGGACTATGTATTCAATCTTAGCATTTCTAGCTATATGGGCTATTTGTACGCCCCCAGGATTCAAACCTCCATTTCGAGTAAAGTCTGCGTTTTTAATTGTTTTTTTATCATACCCATTCAAATACTTTAGTACTTCTGGATGTGCATCGTTAGCACCAATTACAGGTTTAGGGTAATCTACTTTGTATCTAAATTCATGCTGAGTGCCCCCAGATGAATAGGTAGCCGTTACATAACCTGCTAGAATCGGTTTAGCTGGGTCTGTATTAGAATAACTCCAATTCGCAACTCCGTTTTGATTCGCAGTAACTTCTGGTCCCTCTATCAATGTTCTACCATCAATAGCTGAAATCAAATTAAACTTAACTTTTGTATTCGCCGGTATACCAGTAGCTTGGAAACTACCCACATAAGCACCTGCTTGATTACGAACAGTATCAATCTGAGCTTCTGTTCTACCAGTTATAATACTTGTACCTGCAACAACAAATTGATTATTCGTTGACTTTCTCAAATCGCCTTCATTTCCTACCGCTGTAAAACCAGCTGGAACGGCATTTGAATCCGCACGGAAACCTGTTCCTTCTGGCATTTCTCCTCTTGAACGATTATAACGTTGATAAGCACGGCTACTTGTCAATGCCTTCGTTAGTTCTAAAGATAGTCCTGCAACGTCTTCATCACTAAGATTTAATTGACGGAAGTGTTCCTCTGTCAACAATTTAACTTCTGCAACTGATAGTTTTTTGAAGACTTCTAAAGTCAACTTATCCACTGAAATAGTTTCTTCAACTTTCTCACCTAGTTGTTCAGACGAACGGTTAACTTCCTCAGTTATTGGATTTACTTCAGTGACGGCTGATTCTTCTTGATTCGTTACTTTTTCAGATCCATCTTCTTTCAATTCAGCTGTCGATAGACTAGCTTCTTCAACCACAGTTGTATTCTCAGAAACAGTTACTTTTTCTACTGATGACAACTCAAAATCCACTACGCTTGACTTAGGTACAGACTCAATAACTTCACTTGCTTCTGCAAAAACTTGTGGTCCAACTATCAAGAAAGAGCCTAAGAAAACTGACCCTACCCCTACTTTAAATTTTCGTATTGAAAAACGATCTTTCTTTTTATTAAACATCGATTTTCCTCCTTATATTTTTTGATTTCATTTGATTTTAAATCATTCAAAAAATCAGGGATTTTTGAATCGCTATTCCTATTGAAATTTAAGACACTAACTAATTTATTCAATGTTCAAAATATGGACTAAAAACGCCTTTTTTCTTGCCTTTTTTAAAATCAAAATATATCACAGTAATGATAGCACATTTATTCAAAAATCCCTAGTATTTAGAACTATTTTTTGATTTTTTCTGGCTATTAACCAGTTATAACACGTTGTTTTGGCAACATCTAGAACATCGGCTGCTTCTTGGATATTTAATTGCTGTAATTCCCATTGTTGATAGACTTCTTCAAAGTTAGGTGGTATTTCTTTTTTTGGTCGCCCAAATCGAACACCTTTTTTCTTTGCTTCTCTAATCCCCTCTCTTTGTCGTTGTAACATATTCTCTCGTTCTACCTGTGCCACATAAGAAAGAACTTGTAAAACTAAATCCGAAATAAATCTTCCCGTAATATTATTGTCAAAAGATGATTTTGTGTTCAATAAATCAAGATCTAATACTTTAATATCAACTTCTTGTTCTCTTACTAGATACCGCCATTGTTCAAGAATTTCATCATAATTTCTACCTAAGCGATCAATTGATTTAATTACAACTTCATCACCTTTTTTGAGACGCTTTATCATACGCTTGTAAGCTATACGATTAAAATCTTTTCCAGACATCTTATCAATATAAAGCTGTTTATCTGCAATTCCCTCTTGATACATTGCAGTTAGTTGACGCTCAACATTTTGTTCCTTAGTTGACACACGAATATAGCCATATTTCATTTTTTATCCTCCTTTACTATTATCTCAATAATGCTTTAAATAAACCCTATAAACAACTTCAACTTGAAAAGATAAACAGCGCATTGTTTACTTCATATCATAAAAAATATACCTTCCTATCTCAAAATAATTAATAAATCAAAAAAAGTCCGAACAAAAGTCCAGACTCTCTTATTAGAATTCATAAAAACAGTAATATTCAATAACATAAATAAGGTAAATAAGTAATTAACCTTGTAACTAAATAGATAACTTTTTAAAACCACTATTTATTTAAATCTAAACCAAACCATTAATTCAAACGTAAAATAACAAATATATATACACTTCATGCTTTTTATAATTTTAAATTCTATCTCACCTCCAACAATCTTCGAGTATTATTCTAAAATAAAAAGTATTTGTAAATCCGTTACTTATATAAAAATCCTGTTGATACCCCCTAGAAAAATTCCACACCCCTATTATTTTTTTGACATCCCTAAAAATTATACAGCCAAAATTAAGAGCACAATAAAAAAACTTCAATTCATTTTAAAACGCGGACTAGCAACAAAGGCTATATTTCAAGCTATTTTCTATTTAGTTTTGTATCAAAATCGGTATCTTCTTCTCAACACCCATACTCAATATCAACTAATAACAATTTAACGATTACTTACTTTTTAACGATAATAAATTATTTAACGATTTCAATATTATAGATAAAATTTTAAAAGTTCAAAAAATCATCTCTTCATATGATTCTTAACCTTTCAAACTTAAAAACTACCTAAAGCCCTTATATCGGCACCATTTATTTCGTTATGTTGTATCCATGAATTGGTAGTTATTTCTATTGCTATTAGTTTTATCATACAATTTCTCCTTTTAATTATTTAGGGGGATGCAACACATTGCTTAATAAGGCAAATAAAGTTGCTCTTATTAAGATGCTTGTCGCTATTTGGCGAACAAGCTATATGTCTTACTATGTTTTTAAGCCAACCTTTCGTCTTGCACTTAAAAACTGTCGCTTTTTTAACAATTTGATTTTCCATATTATTATAACATTTTTTATTGGTTTTCTTCCAATAATTAAAAGGTATTATGAATAATAAAATGAACTACATTCGAAAAGTTAAACAAAATATCTAACGCTCGAAAATACAGTTCAAATAAATACAGACATTTTTTTATTTTAGATTGTGTGTATCATACAACATCTTTCTATGCGACAGAAAAAGAATCTGAAAAAGGCAGTGAATGGCTGATGTCATTCACTACCAATATACTCACTATTTCTCTCCACCAACACGATTTAACGAAGAGTCGTAAATTGAGGTTTTAAACTTGAATAATTAAAATTTATTTTTCTATCAAAACTTGAGTTCCAGCGATTAAATCTCCTAAATGTCTTTTATCATTTCTTATGGTTCCCATTAAAAATAAAACTAACATGAGTCCAACTGATAATACCTCTAAAACTATACTAATAGTATCGAAGCCAGTATACATCCCCCTGATAGTTCTCATATGCCCTAATTGCCAAGGTAAAAACTTTATTATATTTCGAACTAAAGCAGAACCATAGTTTTTATTTTTATAAGCCAACTTTAGTCCCATCTTTCTTTTTCCAATACTTCCACCATTATAATCAAGATAAGTAAAAAATAGAATTATCGGAATAACGGACGAAACAAAAGCGATGATCTGAGACTGCATATACGTAAATGCGGGAATTTCTTTTAATACCCATTTGTAAAATAAAATACAAACGATAAATAAACATACCAGATATGCACATATGACCAACCAGTCTATAAAAAGTTCTTTCACTCTAGTCGAGAAACTTATTTTATTATTTTCTTTATACATTCTGTCCCTCACAAATTCTAATTTATCTTTTATTTACTGCTCCTATTATACCAAAAAAAGTTAAGGTGTTATATTAGAACGTATCAAACTCACTTTGTCATGAAACCTTGCTATATGTCACGTCATCATTTGTTTTTTCACTCCAAATATCAAGTACTAACCCAATTGTTAGTAAGTCGAGTTCTTGTATAACTATACCAATTTCAACACAACGCAAGAGAAATAAACCTGTTGTCATTTCCCGATTACTTGTTGTGACTTTTTCTGTTTTTCACATCGATTATCTCATAGACATAGATTTGTAGACTTGACAATATTTCCGATAATATTCGAACATACGAATAGACAACCGGCTATAACCGGTTGTTTATTCACACCTTTACCACTAGAGGAGTGCCCAATGAAAAAGGAGTAACTATTATTGTTGAGTTTGTTTTCTGGTTTATCTCTTGATTTAAAAAGTCCACTAAATAGTTTCATACATTCCTCCTAATTTTAGATATTAAAAAACACCTCTATATGTGATACTTTTATCTTTCTATTACCTCTAAAATTTCTTTTCCATAATTAGCTTTTACCAATTTTTCAATTTTTAATGATGGCTTTTGTGGATTAGTAGTAACAAAGACTTTATCATAATCGGAAAGTCCCTCTACAGCATCCATCCACTTACTAACAGCTCTATATATTATTATAACCACATCTTTTTTCTTTAATCTTTCAGAAATTATTTCAAATACAAATTTTTGTGTTGGTAAATATCCCTTTTCTTTTATAACTTTATTTACTAACGGTTCTAATCCCTCCTTATTATTATATGCTTCTGAATGATAAGGAAAAAACTCAACCACTGCAATATTTTTATTAAAAAAACCATCTATTTTTGAAGTATCTAATGAATTTTTCATAAATTCTATTTTCTGAGCATATTCTTCTGGAAATAATGTTCGTAATTTCTTCCAATACCCTTGTTTATCTTTATAAGAATCAAACTCAAAAAAACGAGGTTCAGAAAAGTCTAAATTCCTTTTTATTTTTTTTTGATAAGACTCGTCAAATGTATTATAAAATTCAATATATTCATCATTAACACCAGGATTCAAGCCTAAAACTAGTATTTTAGCTTTTTTAATATCACCAATATAATGTAGGGGATAAACATTGAGATTCAATTTATACTTGTCATTCAATTTTTCATATTCTTCCCTAGACCTTAAATTATCTAAAAAAGTTTTATCGTCAGCAGCAAATATTTGCTTATTACCTGAATCATTAATTTCTTCAACAATATCTTTCCATGGATTTTTTAACATATACATCACCTCTACTAAAATAATACATTTATTATATCATCATATAGATAAAAATCTACGATTGTCATAAACTTCTGATTGCCACAACGAATCGCTCTATCAAGTGCTATAATAGTCGCAATCGCACCGTCAATTTTTCTGTTGTTTTTTCTTTGTTTGCTTTGATATTTCCTAACGGATTTATTCGAATAAAAATATTATCCATATTCCACCTTAAAACAGGATGTCCATCTTGAGCTATTTTCTGTTTTGGTCATGATGTCAAATAGTTTTCGATTAGGTTATGTATGCAATTCATCAAACACCACACCACAAATATTAAAACCATGTTTGAAATAGGCTTCAACAGAGATCACTCGATAAAAACTATCGATTGGCAAATAAACAATTTGTTTTTATGACGCTAGAATTTTAACTCGATTATTTAATTTTATAGGCTCTATAATAAATCGTGTTGGTGGGAATAATCCACCAACACGATTTTGTATATAAAAGTGGACAAAAAAAGAGAAATACCTGTATGATTAAATCACCACAATTAAACAAGGAGGTATTTCTCATGGATTATTATACAAAAAAATTATTGAC